>NZ_JAUBOQ010000018.1:0-131564 GCF_036700325.1 Microcoleus sp. Z1_B2 | reverse complement strand
CTGGTGGCTGCGGGCTTTTTCATTCGTTTATTTTACCAGCTTTTGACACTGAAGTTTTTTTGACCTGAATCCTTACCTAGCAAGTATAGAAATAAGCACACTTAAGAGTAAAGACTAAAAAAGATAGTGCATCAACCTAACTATTAATTTGGCTGCATAATTATACGACTACCAGCTCCGCAATCTGTTCCTTGGACTTTCCAGAAAACATCATTGCCTTCCCGTCAGCCTCCACCATGAAGTGATGCCCATTGTCAGTAATAAAGTGCCAAGCGAGTATTCTTTTGCCACCGTACTCATTCATAGTATCGCCTGCCGTAACGCGCTCAAGCTTATGGCCGGCTGCATCGCACAAGGCTCGTATCAGTTTCATGTATCTCGGCTCGGCAACACGGGCCTGGGCGAGCCGGGCCTCGCGATCGGAAATACTCAATGCTCGTCGAGTGACTTCCTGTTGGATTCGATCTTCTGCTACAACAATCAGGCCGGGGCGCGCTTTTAACCAGTTAGCATTTAATCGTTCGAGACTCTCCTCTTGTTCGATCGAATAAAAGTCCTCATTTATGCCATTTAGCCTGTCTCTCTCAGCATTTTCGCCGAATAACTCACTCGAAAAGAACGATGCTAACTTTGTCTTTCGTGCTGTAACCAGCGCCTCTCCTTTTGCAAAAAGATCGGTATGTTGTGTCGCGCCGATTTTCCCAAGGCCTTCTTTAACTAGCGCGATGACAGCAGGCTGCCACCTTGTGTTGTAGACAAACTGAGCAAAACCGCCATTATTCACCTGCCCGAGGTAGTAATCAACGTAGTAACTGAGGAGTGCGTCGTGAGAAATTTCTGAGAGATTCAGAAGCTCTTGAAATAGTGCATTCACAAAGTCAATATTTGATTGGATCGTCGCGCGGATATCATCGCTATTCATGCTTTCCGCTGAGAGCACGACCGCATCTTTCGAGCCAAGTATGTCGTCACTCATTTTTCCGTCTCCCTCTTAGGCTAAAACTTTTTATCTTGCCCAACTATTAATTATATTGCAGTTGCAACATCGAATATAGCCTATCATGCTCTTTTATGCTTTTTGAGGAACGACAATACTGAAAATTACATCAGCGTTCATCTGTGTTTATCTGCTGAAATCTGCGGTTTAAAAATCCCAATCTAATCGATTTACTTCGAGCCGATATATACAAAACCCCCAAACCATTTTAAAAATTAAGTT
Organism: Microcoleus sp. Z1_B2; assembly: GCF_036700325.1. NCBI lineage: Bacteria > Bacillati > Cyanobacteriota > Cyanophyceae > Oscillatoriales > Microcoleaceae > Microcoleus > Microcoleus sp. Z1_B2. The sequence goes on along the minus strand of NZ_JAUBOQ010000018.1, from coordinate 130,345 downwards.
TGGGGGTTTTATTCCTAAATCCAGTTCAAATCACAACTTACTCGGCTCGATCGCCGGAGCACGCAGAGACAGAGTTTTATCCGCAGCAGCCTTAGCCACAAGCGACGGCACAGAATCGCGCAACTTTGCAGTCAACTGTACAGTAGTCGCATCATAAACCTGAGTCAGCATCTTAGGATACAAACCGATACCGATAATCGGCACTAACAGAGCCGCAATAATAAACACTTCTCGCGGTTCCGCATCCACCAATTCCTCGTGATCCGACAATTCCTTATTTTCAGGCCCGTAGAAGATTTCACGCAGCATCGACAGCAGATAAATCGGAGTCAAAATCACCCCGACAGCAGCTAGAAATACCACACAAACCTTAAACACCGGATTGTAAGCATCGCTCGTTGCAAAACCCACAAATACCATCAATTCTGCTACAAAACCGCTCATTCCCGGCAAAGCCAAAGAAGCCATAGAACAAGCAGTCCACATCGCAAAAACCTTACGCATTTTCTGCCCCACACCGCCCATTTCATCGAGCATCAGGGTGTGAGTGCGATCGTAAGTGCAACCTACCATGAAGAACAAACTCGCCCCAATTAAACCGTGGGAAACCATTTGCAGCATTGCACCGCTAATTCCCAAATCGGTAAACGAAGCTATCCCAATCAGCACAAACCCCATGTGCGAAATCGAAGAATAAGCAATTTTTCGCTTCAAATTGCGCTGAGCAAAAGAAGTTAAGGCGGCGTAAACAATGTTAACCACACCCAAAATTACCAAGATGGGTGCGAAGGTAGCGTGAGCATCCGGGAGCATTCCCGCATTCATCCGCAGTAAAGCGTAACCGCCCATTTTTAGCAGAATTCCTGCTAGCAACATATGGGCGGGTGCGGTTGCTTCCCCGTGAGCGTCAGGGAGCCAAGTGTGCAGCGGAAAAATCGGCAGTTTGACACCGTAAGCTATTAAGAAACCTGTGTAAAGGAGCAATTCTACATTGGGGGCGTAATCTTTAGCTGCGATCGCCCGCATATCGAAAGTCACCGTATCGCCGTAAAACGCCATCGTCAGCGCGCCCAGCAAAATAAACAGCGAACCGCCTGCGGTGTATAGGATAAACTTAGTTGCTGCATAGAGGCGCTTCTTGCCGCCCCAGATGGACAAAATCAGGTAAATCGGGACTAATTCCAGTTCCCAAACCAGGAAAAACAGCAACATATCCTGCACGGCAAAAACTGCGATTTGGCCGCCGTACATTGTCAGCATCAAAAAGTAAAAAAGCTTCGGTTTAAAGGTGACAGGCCAAGCAGCTAAAGTAGCCAGAGTAGTAATAAAACCAGTCAGCAAAATCAGCGGCATTGATAAACCGTCAGCACCCACCGACCAATTCAAATCGAGTTGCTGCACCCAAGTATAGCTTTCTACCAGTTGCAAATCTGGATTGCTGAAGTCGTACTGAGTGTAAAAAGCGTAAACAAGTAGGGCAAAATCGATCAAACCCACAATTAGGGCATACCACCGCACCGTCTTGCCATCCTTATCGGGAATTAAAGGAATCAGCAAGGACGCAGCAATGGGAAACAGAATTGTTGTTGTTAACCAGGGAAAGTTAGCTGTATCCATTGCGTTTTAAAATGATCCATCAGTTATTAGGTTTAAACACATTTTGCCAATTTTAGCCTAAATTTTATACTTTCTTTAGACGGAACATTTTTTTTTGCTATTATCTGGACAAATTATGCGATCGCAACAGTTAAGTTTAATGAAAGATTTATTTCTCTTTGCTAATTGTCAATTGTGAGTTATTGAGCTAATGCCCGTTCTTAAAATATCTTCTGGCGAGAAATGGCATTGCCCCTTGGTGTCAACTTCAGCCGCTCATCTGCAATTGGGCGAGTCCGCCAGGGAATGAATTCCCTGGCTAATAGCGAAAGTCCTCTCAAGAGGACTAATAGATATCTCCAAAAAAGCCAGTATTGAACAGGCAAGATGCCTGTTCCACAATAAGAGGTTTAAGGAGTTCTTCAGTCCTCATAGCGAAGACTTTAGCTTTGAGACAGGGAATTCATTCCCTGTCGGACTATCGGACTATCGGTTTTACCGGGAAAGTTGACACTAATGGACAATGCCGTATCTCTACAGATTTAACCGACTCCAGAAACGATCGCAAAACCCAGAACTGCGACAAACACAATCAGAGCATAAAATTGAGCGCGACCGCTCTCAAAGTATTTCAAACCTTCGCCGCTAACCAGGGTGATAAACCCTGTTAAGTTGACGACACCATCGACGACTCGCAAATCAACTTCCATGACTTGCCGCGCTAAACGGCGGCTGCCTTTGACAAAGAGAAAATCGTTGATATCGTCGAGATACCACTTGTTCAGGGAGAACTCGTAAAGCGGTTTGATTTTTTGGGCGATCGCACTTGGGTCAATTTTACGGCTCAAATACATCAGAGAAGCCAAAGTAATGCCCAGCAAAGCAATACCTACAGAGCTTCCGCCCATAATCAAAAATTCCGTCAAATTGAACTCAGCAGCGTGTTCCAAAACTTCTTCGAGAGACTCCCCAGGCGCGCGAACAAACTGCTCGAAATAATTGGCAAACGGCGTACCGAGAAAACCGATAAACACAGAAGGTACTGCCAGCAACACTAACGGCAGAGCCATTGTCAGAGGAGATTCGTGAGGCAAATGGTCGTGCTCATCGTGACTGTCGTCAGTTGATGCCAATTCCTTAACGTTCATCGCTCCCGGGCCGAAAACTAAACCCGGTTGCAGAAGTTGCTGTTTGATAGCGTTGTTATTGCCCCGGAATTCGCCCTCAAAGGTGCTGAAATACATCCGAAACATATAAAACGCGGTCATCCCGGCCGTCAGCCAGCTAACAGCCCACAGAGCGGGATTTGCGGAGAAGGCGCTGGCGAGGATTTCGTCTTTTGACCAAAAACCAGCAAACGGCGGAATTCCGCAGATTGCCAAATTTCCGATTAAAAAGCAAGAAGCGGTAATCGGCATATATTTCCGCAAGCCGCCCATGACTCGCATATCTTGAGCCAGAGCCGGGTTGTGGCCTACAACTGCTTCCATCCCGTGAATCACTGAACCTGAACACAGGAACAGCATTGCTTTGAAGTAAGCGTGAGTCATCAAGTGGAAAAGTCCGGCACTGTAAGCGCCGACGCCCATTGCCATCACCATGTAGCCGAGTTGGGAGATGGTGGAGTAGGCGAGGCCTTTTTTGATGTCATTTTGGGTAATCGCGATCGAAGCGCCCATAAATGCCGTAAAACAGCCGGTGCAGGCGATCAAATTCATGACTGCCGGCAGCCCTTCAAACACTGGGTACATCCGAGCGATCAGGAATACGCCGGCGGCTACCATTGTCGCGGCGTGGATTAAGGCCGAAATCGGTGTCGGGCCTTCCATTGCGTCTGGTAGCCAGACGTGGAGGGGGAATTGAGCGGATTTGGCTGCTGGGCCCAAAAATATGAGGACGCCGAAGATTGTCGCCAGAGTCGCCGAAAGAGCACCGGATTCTACTAAGGAGTGCAGGCGTTCGCCCATCACCTCAAATTCAAAGCTGCCGGTGGCCCAGTAAATGCCGAGGATGCCCAGCAGCAGGCCGAAGTCGCCGACGCGGTTGGTGACAAAAGCTTTTTGGCAAGCGTCAGCAGCGGGTTTGCGATCGTACCAAAATCCGACTAGCAGGTACGAACACATACCTACGAGTTCCCAGAAAATGTAAATCTGAACGATGTTCGGGCTGACTACGAGACCCAACATTGAGGCGCTGAAGATGCTCAGGTAGGCGTAAAAGCGCACGTAGCCGTCATCGTGAGCCATGTAGCCGTCGGTGTAAATCATCACCAAAAAGGCGACCGTAGTGACGATCGCCAGCATCACCGCCGTCAGCGGGTCGATGATATAGCCCATATTCAGCGAGAAGTTGCCAGCAGAAGCCCACTGAATACTGCGGGTGTAGGGTGCGTGGCCCTGTAATTGACTCCACAGCAATGCGAAGGAGAGTACCATTGACCCTCCGAGTGCGGACACGATTAATATCGCATTCGCTTGTCGGAGTTTGTTGGTTGCCTGGTTAAAGGTGATTAAGCCTAGACCTACTAGCATTGCGCCTGCCAGTGGCAGGACAGGAATCAGCCAAGCGTATTGATAAAGCAGTTCCATGACTGATAGGTAGTTTAAAGTTTCTACTAGATATGGCCAAAACTGTAAACAATTGTGACACACGCCTGCGCGACCCGGCAGAAATACTTGTTGTAATTCTCAAGCGTTGTCGATCGACAACGCTTGAGACCTACTGCCTATTTTCCGATCGAGCCGATCGATCTAGTTCGCCTTAAATCTATGCCCAAATATAGACTGACAAATCGAGCTTGGACGGAAAGAAATCAAGAAACCTGGTTTTTTAACCGATACCCTGGCGCTTCACACTATATTTTTGTAAAAAACACTGTTTCGGGGTTCAGGAATGCGACATTTGGCGCTCAGGTGGCCGATCGACAAATGAGGAATTGCTTCTGATTTCTACCTAAAAGCCGAATAACTTGCAGCCGTTACCTGTTGGCTACTTCCTGAAGTTGCAGCCGTTGAGATGGGGAAACTACGTGAGCGGCCAGCATCCAGGCATCCAGAGTCCGCCGCAGTTCCTCGCGTCCTTGGTAGTCTTCAAATCTAAATCGAACTTTATCGCCCTCAAACAAAATCAGCGTGGGCAGACTTGTCAGCCGATAAGTGTGGGCCAACTTGAAACATTGATCGGCATTCACCCCTACGAGCTTGACTTTTTCTGCCCACTGTGCTTCAAAAGTCTTAAGCGTGGGGTCGATCGCGCGGCACAAACCGCACCAAGGAGCCGAAAAGTGAACTAAAACGGGGGTAGAGGCTTGAAAAACCTCTTGTGCAAAAGTGCGTTCGCTAACCGACAACACCATGAGCCCTCAAAATTTAATAATTTTTTTCTATCCTAGGGATCATGCTACCAGTATATGTTCCTAGTGACACGCATCAAAAAAGGATGAATTTCCCACAGCAAACCAGTAAAAATGACTACACCTACGTAGGAAGGGCGCAGAAACTCAAGCAAATCAAGGGTTTGACGCTTTTGTATGATTGCCAAAAAAGGCATGATTGAGGTTCGAGATTTGATGGTTTCAAAGGATTCTCCAAAACGCGCCTGAAGTCGTCTGTCGCCGTGCCACACTCCGAACAGGTGGTGAAGTACCAAACCGATGGAAGTGACGAGGGTAAAGCTAGTGCCAATCCACAGGGTGTGGGCCACGCACCAAATCACTTGTCCCACCATTTGCGGGTGACGGGTGATGCGAATGATGCCAGTCTCGTAGAGGTGAACTTGGGGCTTTTGGACGGCGGCAATTTCTAGGAGGTTGAAAGTTGCTGGGTACAGAAACAGAAAGGAAATTGCCGAAAGTATCCAAACTGCAGGTTTAACTCCGGGTAATCCCTGTACTTGCCAAAGCTGTACGCCGTCGTAACGGTGGTTGAAAAAGTAGACAATCAGAATGACGGCTAGCGGCAAACTGACAAGGGCAAACAAAACGCGGTAAAGTCTCGGCCCGATCAGCTTTTCACCTTTGGGCCGGAGGGCTGCTAAACCGCTGTGGGCGATCGCAAAAACCAGTAATAAGCCCAGAATAACTAAGTGGGAGTCGAGCGCCAAGTCGATCGTCATTGCAAATATTAAGAAAAGTTATTGATTCTCGGCCAATTTGTGTCACAAAGTATCTATGGGAGCATTCAGCGGTTATCAGTCATCACTCATCAGTCATCAGTCATTAGTGACCCAATAGCAACTAAAGACCGCAGACAGAGGACGAGTACAACTGACTTTAAGGTTGCGTGTGTTGCAGCCAAATGACTGGCATCGAAGTCAACTCCGACTGTTGCACACCAAATCGAACCAGCTTGTCGATTGACCGCAGAGATTGACAGAAGACCCGCCCCTACACCTACTGACAATTTAGATATATGTCTGACCTTCCTTTCACTTTAGACCAGTTACGCATTCTCAAGGCGATCGCCTCTGAAGGAAGCTTCAAACGCGCCGCGGACAGCCTCTATGTATCCCAGCCAGCAGTTAGCTTGCAGGTGCAAAACTTAGAGAGACAATTGGACGTGCCGCTGTTTGACCGGGGGGGGCGGCGGGCGCAACTAACCGAAGCCGGACACCTGCTGCTGAGTTACGGCGAGAAAATTTTATCGCTTTGCCAGGAAACTTGTCGAGCCCTGGAAGACTTGCAAAATCTCCAAGGTGGTACTTTGATCGTCGGCGCTTCTCAAACAACGGGAACCTATTTGCTGCCCCGGATGATTGGGATGTTTCGCCAAAAGTACCCGGATGTAGCAGTACAGCTTCACGTTCACTCGACCCGCCGCACGGCGTGGAGTGTGGCCAACGGGCAAATCGATTTGGCAATTGTTGGCGGAGAAATTCCTACCGAACTTGTAGAAGCTTTAGAAATTGTTCCTTACGCTGAGGACGAACTGGCTCTGATTCTTCCTCCATCTCACCCGATGGTACAACAAGAAACTATCCAAAAAGAAGACCTTTACAAATTGCAGTTTATATCCCTCGATTCGCAGTCTACGATCCGCAAAGTAATCGATCAGGTACTGACTCGCTGCGGCATTGACACGCGCCGCTTGAAAATAGAGATGGAACTAAATTCGATCGAAGCCATTAAAAATGCCGTTCAGTCGGGGCTGGGAGCTGCATTTGTCTCGGTTTCGGCGATCGAAAAAGAGTTGCTCATGGGCGTCTTGCACAAATCTCAAATGGACGAAGTTTTGGTAACTCGCATTTTGTCGCTGATTTACAACCCCAACCGCTACCGTTCTAAAGCAGCAGAGGCTTTCAGCAATGAAATTTTGCCCCAGTTTGCTACTTATTCGACCATCCTGGAGAAGAAAGAACCCCCTGCCCTCGATTTGGGATTCATAGAAATAGCAACTCCCAATTCGGCGGGAAGTTAATCTCTTAGGTCGCTGGCAGTTAGCAGTTCGCGGTGAGTTGAGAAATCGAAATCTGGTTTAACCATCACTTTTTCTTCGTTCTTCCCTTTTCCTTCTTTCCTCTTCCTTCTTCCCTCTTCTTAGCAAACAAAAATGGAAGTTTACTGCACCCGCCCGGGCTGCCCGCGCCCTCAAAACTCTTTTCCCGACCTCGATGACAGTTCGCGGCTGAAAACGGTGCAGCAAAAGTTTTGCACCGCTTGCGGGATGCCCATGATTTTGAGGGGCCGCTATTTGCCCGTGAGGTTGTTGGGTCAAGGCGGTTTTGGGGCGGCGTTTTTGGCCAGAGACCGGGATACTCCGGCGATGCGGCAGTGCGTTGCTAAACTTTTGCAGCCGTCGGTAAGTCTGACTCCGCCCCAGCTAAAAATCGCTCAAACTCTGTTTGAACGGGAAGCGGCGGTGCTGGAAGAACTGGGAAACGAACATTCCCAAATTCCGAGTTTGCTGGCGTTTTTTGAGCTGACTGTTACGAGTTTGCAGCCGGGAAAAAACGATCAGTTTTTCTATCTGGTTCAAGAATTTATTGACGGTAAAAATTTGGAGGATGAACAGGCTGTTAAAGGCCGATTTTCGGAGGCGGAAACGGTGGAGGTGCTGCGGGAAATTTTGAAGGTTCTCGATTTTGTACACTCTCGCGGTTCGATTCACCGGGATATTAAACCTGCTAATATTATGCGGGGTAAAAACGGTCGGCTTTATTTATTAGATTTTGGGGCTGTTAAACAAGTAACACAAAGTGTTGGGAGTGCAAAAGCTTCGACTGGTATTTATTCTTTGGGTTACGCTCCCCCAGAACAGATGAGCGGGCAAGAAGTTTATCCGGCAACGGATTTGTATGCTTTGGCTGTGACTTGTATTACTTTGCTGAGTGGTTTGCAGCCGACGGAGCTTTTTGATAGTTATAGAAACGAATGGAATTGGCATTCGCGGGTGCAGGTAAGTTCGCGTTTGGCTCATGTTCTCGATCGAATGTTATTATCAGCTCCCAGCCAGCGGTTTCAATCTGCGAGTGAGGTGGAAGCGGCTCTGATGTCTGGGCCTCAACAACCTTCTCAACCACCTACAGTCGTGGTGGCGCCGCCTCCCATACCTCTTCAACCAACTCTGCCGCCTCATCCTGTACGGGTTCCTGCAACACCTCCCGGAGGGCTGCAACCTTCGCAGAGAGCGACTTTTTCGATTTGGGAGGTTTTGTCGGGGGCGGCGTTTACGGGTTTTGAGGCGGGGGTGCTGGCGATCGCCCTGACGAGTTTGCTGCCCTCTCCTGGCTTGAGTATCGGATTGTTGGGGATGATTGTGGCGGGTTTGATTTACGGCCAGTATCGCAGGGCGATCGAACAAACTGAGATGTTGATTATTGGCGCAGGTACTGTGGCTTTGCTGTGGTTTTTCCCGGTTTTACAGACGGCTGCAGGTGCGATTTATCCGAATTCTCCGATCACTGGCGTGTTGTTTGTGGGATGGTTAGGTGCTTTGGGTGCGATCGCTGGCACAGCTATTTTTAGATTGATTTATAAGCTGCTTTCAAACATTTTTTAATTTAATACCAATTCTCCTTTCCTCTTGCAACTATCATGAGTGTTGAGTTTGTTGACTGTCGCCCTGTATGCACCGGTGCGTCGCTGCGAGATTTTAGCTATGCGAGTAAGGAGTTATATCAAATCCGGTAGCATCGGAATTATTCCTCTCTGTATTCTCTCCCTCTGCGTTCTCTGCGCCCTCTGCGGTTAAATCATTCCGATACAACCGGAAACGATATTAAGGGTGGCGACGCACCCTACCAGCTACTGTTGCATAAAATTTGAGAATTAGTATAACTAAATCGATGCAAAATCAGAAGTTGATTAACCCGAATTGGGTCATTGCTTGGGGCCCAGAAGCCCGATCGCACCCTGCAACTTGGGCAACTTCCGGTTTTGCCATAATCGGAGCTCAACCCACCTTCAGCCCCAATCAGCGATTTGTGCTGGTAGGTGACTGCTGCTTCGATCGCACCCCAATGCTCAAACAACAGATTGATACCGAGGGATTGACCGATTTGGCGATCGTCGCGCGGCTATGGGAACAGTACGGTACTAAAACACTGAGCTTGCTCTCAGGACAATTTGCCCTTGCTGTGTGGGATCGAGACGAGCAAACCTTGTGTCTGGGGCGCGATCGCGTGGGAGCAAAAACGCTGTATTACACTCGCACGGGAACGACTCGCCATATTGCACCTCGACTGCGATCGCTCAATCCCTATCACGATCGCACACTCGATTTGGTTGCTTTGCGCGACTATTTGTGCTGTGCTTTTGTACCCGGAGCACAAACGCTGTGGGAAGCGGTGCGAGAGTTGCGCCCTGGTAGCTACTTGTATTTACCGGATGTTAAGGCGCAAAGATACTGGGAACCGCAGGAGCAAATTACTAATGCCGATCGCCCTTTGGAATGGCACAGTCAACAAGTGCGATCGCTTTTGGAACAACTGGTGCAGGAAGCGCTACCAGCGGGAGAACCAGTCGCAGCATATCTTTCGGGCGGGATAGACTCAAGTTGCGTCGCCGCGATCGCCACAAGGCTGCACGATCGCCCGGTGCACAGTTTTTCGATGCACTTTGGCGCTCAATATCCCAGCGAGATTGAATTTGCCAACATCGTTGCGGCACATTGTGGCAGTGAGCACCACGTTTTGGAAGTTTCGCCGCAGCAAATTTGGGAGTTGCTACCGGAAACGCTGGCGGCGATGGATGATCCCGTGGGGGAAGGCTTGACGGTTCCCAATTTGCTGTTGGGGCGATCGGCAAAACAATTCGCAGATGTGGTACTGAATGGCGAAGGTGGCGATCCGTGTTTTGGCGGGCCGAAAAATAAGCCGATGTTACTCAACAGTTTGTATGGTTCGATTCAGGGTAAACCAGATCCGATCGCAGCTTACTTGACTTCGTTTCAAAAATGCTATGTGGATTTGCCGCGTTTGCTGAAGCCGGAGGTTTGGGAAAAGGTGAAGAATGCGCCTTCAGTGTTTGCTGAGGAATTGCAACAGACAGAAACGACGTTTTTGAATCGGCTGATGCGGCTCAACATTGAGTTTAAAGGAGCCGATTACATTTTGACCAAGGTGAATAATCTCACGGCTGCGGCGGGACTAAAAGCTCGATCGCCTTTGTTTGATGCGCGGATGGTGGCACTGAGTTTGCAAATTCCGCCATGGTACAAGCTTTCGGGCGCGCAGGAAAAAGCGGTTCTCAAGGCTGCTGTGGCGGATTTGCTGCCCGATGTCATTGTCAACCGTCCGAAAAGTGGCATGGTGATGTCGATGCAGCAGTGGTTTTTGAGGGATTGGCAGCGGCAAGCGCGATCGTTGTTGCTGAATCGTCATGCGGCGATCGCGCCTTACCTCGATCGAACACTAATCCGCGAGTGGCTAAACTATCGCGGCGAAGTTTTTCCCCGCTATGGGCTGAAGTTGTGGCTGCTGGTGACGCTGGAAATTTGGTTACAAGTTAATCGCCGTTAGTTACCCGAAATTAGGACACGGCGCTGTGCCTTTCGTCGTGTCAACTTCAGCAGTTGACGCCCCAATTTGTCGATCGACAATGGCATTTTCCCTATGCGGTTTTCGCTCTTGTTTATAGAACCGAATTAAACCGCAGAGGGCGCAGAGGATACAGAGAAACGGAAGAGACAGATGAATCATTCCGATGCCAACGGATTTGATATACAGTGTATTTCATAAACCTGGGATACGCTGTATATAGCCATCCTAAATCATTTGTCAATTTCTTGCTCCCTCCCCTTGGTAAGGGGAGGGTTGGGGTGGGGTAAAAAGTTTACGACTCCTGCAAGAATTGCTTTAGCTCTCCTGCGATGATTATGGGATGTTTGGTTTCAGGCTTTTTTAATTCGCCAACAGTCTATTGAAATCGCCCGCGATTCTTCAACCCACAAATTTAACAATTCGCATTTTTAACCCCCAATTTCAAGCACTATTTTACCGGTTACTGAGCCTGTTTCTAACAGTTCGTGAGCGGCTTGCGCTTCTTCGAGAGGGAAAGTTTTGCTGACGTGAATTTTTAGCAAGTTGCGATCGCACAAACGAGCACACTTCTGCAAAATATGAGCCTGCTGTTCCTGTTCCTCCACCAAACCTTCCAGCATTGGTGTCAACATTAATTCCAGACTAATTCGCAGATTCCGCATTCTCGCTGTTTTCAAATTGCCCAAAGCTGGATCGGGTTCCAAAATGGTTACTAAATCTCCATAAATCTTCACAGCCGGAATAGTTTGGTAAAAAGTTTCTCCCCCGACAGTATCGAAAGCCAAATCAACTCCTTGTCCTTGAGTCCAAGTCAAAACCTCATCGACAACATTGGTATTTTTGTATAAAATAACTGAATCTGCACCTAAGTGCTTGACAAAATTGGCTTTTTCCTCCGAACTAACAGTCGTGCAAACCTCTGCACCCTGCAACTTCGCCAACTGTACCGCGACGTGGCCGACACCGCCGGCACCAGCTTGAACCAGGACTTTTTGACCGGCTTGCAAGCGCCCTCGATCGTACAGCGATTCCCAAGCTGTAATTAAAACTAACGGTGCCGCCGCCGCCTCAGCAAAACTTAAAGCAGCAGGCTTGAGGGCGAGAAAACGTTGGTCTACAACGGCAAACTCGGCATAAGTACCGATCGACCCGCCCAAACCGCCATTGCAGAAAAAAACCTCGTCTCCCACTTGGAAACTTTGCACACCAGCACCGACAGCCTCTACGACTCCTGCACCGTCGCACCCCAAAACGTGAGGAGTTTTGTCCGGGTAAAAAGTGCCGCGCGATCGCAACTTAGTATCTATCGGATTGATACCTGCCGCTCGCAACCGTACCAAAACTTCAGTTTCTGTTTGTATAGTAGGGGCGGGGATATCTTGCAGTTTCAATACGGACGGGCTTCCGGGCGTTTCAAAAACGATTGCTTTCATCAGGGATATTAACTCTCTTGTCGCTTTCACCTGCAATCCTACCTTGTATGCGTTACTCATTCATGACCAAGAAACTGGGATACAAGCCCCGTCACTTCGGCGGAGTTTATCCGCCGAAGGGCTCAGTACATCGCCTTCTAGGACGGCTTTATCTTTATTTTCCTAATAAGCTCCCTGAATACATCGTTTTGCGTTCTATTCGTAAGCTTGCAATATTCCGCAAGTTTCTCATATTCTTCATCAGAACATCTAATAGTTAACTTTTTCATGCCGTCAATATGCCGTCAGTTATGCTAAGATAATAACATGAAAGCAAGATACCAGTACCGATTCTACCCAACCGACCAACAGCAACAGAGCTTAGCTCAGTTGTTTGGTTGTGTGCGAGTAGTGTGGAACGATGCTCTAGCGCTGTGCAAGCAATCAGAGAAAAAGCCCAAATCCGCAGAGCTTCAGAAAATAGTAATTACTCAGGCAAAGCAGACAATCGAAAGAGCTTGGTTGGGGGAAGTGTCAAACATTCCACTACAGCAGTCTGTAGCAGATTTAGAGACAGCATTTAAGAACTTTTTCGACTCCTGTAAGGGCAAGAGAAAGGGACGCAAGGTTGGTTATCCTAAGTTCAAAAAAAGGACTAGCAGCCAGTCGGCAAGACTTACTCGCGGTGGTTTTTCTTTTAAAGGCAATGGTGTCTATTTAGCCAAAATAGGAATCGTCAACCCTATATGGTCTAGGAAATTGCCGTCTAAACCTAGCTCTGTCACAGTAATCAAAGACTGTGCAAACCGCTATTTTTTGAGTTTTGTTGTAGAGCTTGGGCCAATTCAAATTGAGGCTAAGAGTCCAAGTATCGGAATTGACTTAGGGATTAAAACTTTTGCAGTAATGAGTAAGGGTGAAAAAGCTAAAAGTCCCAGTTATAAAAAGTTAGACCGAAAAGTTCGCCAACTCCAGCGCAAAGAGGCCCGTCAGCCCAAAGATTCTAAAAGAAGAAATGTAACTCGAATTAAAATTGCTAAACTACATAATCGCATTGCCGATACCCGTAAAGATTTCCTACACAAACTGTCAACCAAAATAGTCAACGAAAACCAAGTGATTATTCTGGAAGATTTGAACGTGTCAGGAATGCTAAAGAATCGGAAACTTTCAAGGGCAATTAGTCAGCAAGGATGGAGGGAGTTTAGAACTCTCTGTGAAGCCAAATCCGAAAAGTTTGGCAGAGAGTTTCAAGTAATTAGCAGGTGGGAACCTACCAGTCAAGTTTGTGCGGACTGTGGCTTTAAATGGGGTAAAATCGATTTGTCTATTCGTTCAGTGCTTTGCCTGAGTTGTGGTACTGAGCAAGACAGAGATAAAAACGCTTCTAGGAATATAGAACAAGTCGGGATGGGGAATCGCCACGACTCTAAACGGACGCAGAGGGATTGTCAGACTAGCAACGGTTAGCAGAACCCTGTGAAGCGTCAAGAATCACCGCACCTGATAGTCGGTGAGTATTTCAAGATACTTAGTTATTTTTAAATAGATTGGCTTCAGATAACTACAACAATTTTCGAGCGGTGTTAATCGATGTTCGATCTAAATTTATTTTTTTACTTTGAGATTTTTGCATATCTTCTGGGATTATCGGCGATTTTAGCCTTGGCGTCCGCGATTTATCTTAAGTGGCAGCCAATGCCCCCCCGTCTGCCGCCGGCCGAAGAGCAACGGCAGTTGCCACAATTAAACGATGATTTATCTGCCGGATTGAAAATTCGGAAAAACTTTGTGATTTTTCCCAACTCAAATCGGTTGCCGGCAACTGACAGCTTCTTGGGTAAAGTTTTAGGTATGGGTCGCGCTGTATTCTTGGCTAAGCAACAGCGCCTAAGTGTGAATTATTCGCCTATTCTGGGGCCTGGAAATAGCAAAACGCTAAGTCTGAGCATTGCGGGTTCGATGGGGCAAAATCCCGATCGCCCGAATGCCGAGAATCCTCCCAAAGTTACTGCTTCCGCGCAATTAGAGGAAGATTTACTGGGCGAAATCCTAGCAGGTACTGATTCGCCGGGGGGAGCAGAATTCTTTGATGCCTTAGTTTGCCACTTAGCCTCAGCACTCGGAGTTCGCACCGCCGTCGCTGCCAAATCGATTAAGTCGAAGGCACGCACCGATACTGCTGCCGATAGATTGCAACTTATCAGTTTTTGGAGCGACGGACAGCAGCAGCCAAATTTTGAGTGCGACACTGCCAATACTCCCGAAGCGCGGGTGCTGGAGGAGGGAATGTATTCCTGTCCAGACTACCTCGGGGAAACCTTTCCAGAAGACCGCAGACCGGTAGTTACGGGTGCGCGCAGTTTCCTGGGAGTCTTGCTGAAAAACTCTTACGGCGAACCTTTAGGGATTATTTGTATTTTTCACGATCGACCCCTGGTGGAAGCACATCTTGCCAAATTCCGATTAATTCTCAGTATCTTTGCTGGACGGGCGGCCGCTGAATTAGAGCGGCAGCGCCTAGAAGCAGCACTGTCTACTGTAGAAGCGAAATACTGTGCCCTGGTAGAACAAATGCCCGCTGTCACCTACATTTCTCCCCTCAACCGCAAGGCTGCCAAACTTTACATCAGCCCGCAAATTGAGACTTTTCTAGGTTATTCTGTAGCTGAATGGAGAGCAGATCCCGACCTGTGGCTGAAACTCGTTCACCCAGAAGACCGCGATCGCGTGTTAGTGGAAAACGCCACACAGAAATTCAGCGAGGGAGAAGATATCTTCTGCGAGGGGTCGCTGGTTTCAGAATACCGCGCGATCGCCCGCAACGGTCGAGTCGTCTGGTTCCGCGATCAAGCTACCGCAGTTCGCGATGAAGCAAGCAAGTCTGTCATCCTTCAAGGCGCAATGTTTGACATCACAGAGACTAAAGTAGCTGCCAGCGCGTTGCTAGAAAGCGAATATCGCTATTACACCTTGGCAAAAATACTGCCGGTCGGGATTTTCCGCGCCGATGCTGCTGGAGATTGCTTGTACGTCAATGAGCGATTTTTGGAGATGGCGGGACTGACTGCGCCAAAGGCACTCGGCGAAGGTTGGGCGCAAAGTTTGCATCCCGAAGACCGCGAGCGTGTTTTGAGCCAGTGGTATCGCGCTGTCATAGACAAGTTGCCATGTAAGTTAGAGTACCGCTTTTGCAACGGTGAGTTGACAACCTGGGTATTTTGGCAAGCAGTGCCAGAAATTACCAAAAGCGGGGAAGTTCTAGGCTATCTCGGCACGTTGACCGATATCACCGATCGCAAGCAGGCAGAATTCGCGCTGCAACAGGCCGAAGAGAAATACCGCAGTATTTTTGAAAATGCGATCGAAGGCATTTTCCAGACAACGCCCGACGGACGCTACCTCAGCGCTAACCCTGCTTTGGCGAGAATTTACGGCTATTCCTCGGCCGCCGACTTGATCGCGAACATACGCAACATCGACAGCCAACTCTACCTCGATCCCAACCGCCGTGTCGAGTTTTTGCGCGCGATCGAAAAACACGGTTTTGTGTCTGAGTTCGAGTCCCAAGTTTACCGCGCTGACGGCAGTACTATCTGGGTTTCCGAGAACGGCCGGGCAGTTCGCGATCCTGACGGAAATTTACTTTACTACGAAGGCACTGTCGAAGATATTACCCTCCGCAAAATAGCAGAAGATAAGTTGGTACACGATGCTTTGCACGATATGCTAACCGGTTTGCCCAACCGAGCTTTATTTATGGATCGCTTGGGGCACGCGATCGATCTTTCCAAACGCCGCCCCGAAATTTTGTTTGCGGTGCTGTTTATCGATCTCGATCGCTTTAAGGTTGTTAACGACAGTTTGGGGCATTTAGTGGGCGATCGGTTGCTCATCGCGATCGCGCAGCGCCTGGGAATCTGTTTGCGCGCTGGAGATACCGTTGCGCGTCTTGGTGGCGACGAATTCGCTATTTTGCTGGAAAATATCAAAAGCACCGAGGATGCGATCCAGATTGCCGAACGAGTGCAAGCGGAACTGGCAGAGCCTTTTTACCTTAACGAATATCAAGTTTTTACCAGTGCTAGCATTGGGATTGTTTGTTCTGGTTTGCCTCGATATCCAAGGGAAACTAGCAAACTGTCGAGTCCCGAAAATTTGGGAAATATCGATCGGGAAACTTCTTTGTCTGGCTTATCTTCCGACTCTCCTGTTCCCAATGTCCCGTTCCCAATGTTGTACGATCGGCCTGAAGAACTGCTCCGAGATGCAGATGCGGCCATGTATCATGCTAAGGGATTGGGCAAAGCTCGCCACGAAGTTTTTGACTTAAGTATGCACACTCGCGCCGTCGCCCTTTTGCAACTGGAAAACGACCTGCGACGCGCTTTAGACTCCCAGGAATTTCAGCTTTACTATCAGCCTATCGTCTCTCTTGTTACTGGTAGAATCAGCGGTTTTGAAGCGCTGCTGCGGTGGTATCACCCGCAGCGGGGTGTCGTAGCTCCTGGCGAGTTTATTTTAGTAGCTGAAGAAACTAGATTGATTATACCTATTGGCTGGTGGATGATGCGATCGGCTTGCCATCAGATCCACGAGTGGCACCAAAAATTCCCCGAAAATCCGCCGTTGACTGTCAGCGTCAACCTTTCTAACCAACAATTTAAACAACCGGATTTAATCGATCGCATTCGCGACATTTTACAAGAAACTCAGCTTGACCCCCGCACTTTAAAGGTAGAAATTACTGAAGGCGTCATCATGGAGAATGCCGAATCAGCAGTGGCTATCCTCGCGGAATTGAAAAATTTACAAATTCAATTATATATTGACGATTTCGGCACTGGCTATTCTTCTTTGAGCCGCCTGCACACTTTTCCAACTGATGCTTTAAAAATCGATCGAGCTTTTGTCAGCCGCATGACTGAAGATGAAGGCAACGAAGCGATTGTACAGACTATTTTAATTTTAGCCAGTCATTTAGGCATGGATGTAATTGCTGAAGGCATCGAAACCAGCGAACAGCTTAATTTACTTAGAGCGCTGCAATGCGAATACGGACAAGGATACTTTTTCTCAAAGCCGATAGACAGCATCGCAGCCACACTTTTAATAGAAAGTCAACCCCAATGGTAAGGATCGCGAATTAAATAACTTACAATTTTAATTGTTATTGTGGAAGTTATTTAATTCTCATTCCTAATTAGTCAGGAGTCGTTAGTCATTGGTCATCAGCCATTGGTAATTGGTAGTTGGTAATAAGAAGTCGAAAGTTAAAAGTTAAAACATTCCTTCTGACTAATGACTAATGACTAATGACTAATGACTAATGACTTAAACTTTCGCTTCCAAGGACTTGAGAAACTCAGTATTTACCCCCGACTCGCGCGTCAGGGCAATTTTCCCAGTACGAGCAATTTCCTTAATCCCAAATCTATTCAGCACCTGGACGATCGCCACCATTTTACCGGGATCTCCGACAACTTCCAATGTCAGCGTATCATCACCAATATCCACCACTCGCGCTCTAAAAATTTGAGCTAACTCAATGATCTCCGATCGCGTCCCGCTAGCAGCATTAACTTTCAGCAACATCAACTCCCGTTCCACACAGGGAATTTCCGTTATATCCTGAACTTTAAGCACGTTAATCAACTTGTACAGTTGCTTTGTCAACTGCTCAATAACTTGGTCATCTCCGGGTACAACCATCGTAATCCGAGACACTCCCCCTTGTTCCGCCGGGCCAACGGCCAGACTTTCAATATTAAAACCCCGACGGGCAAACAAACCAGCAATTCGAGTGAGGACACCCGCTTCATCTTCAACTAAAACCGAAAGAGTGTGTTTCATCAGAAAATTGGGTAGAAACCTCGTCCTTTTAGGACGGCTTTATATTACAATATAATTGGTCAACGACCCACCCGAGACGATGGATCAAACAGCCTATACGAGCGAAGTTCAGCCCGAGGTGCTGGCGGCGAAGCAAAATCGGTAGACCGGTTCAAGAGGATAGGGCAATGGTAAACATCCCTAGAATCAAAACGAAGAAGAATTCCGTTTGGTATTCGACACATAAAAACCGCTTTCTCTTGCGGGGTTAGTCTGTGGAGCGAACATAAGACCAAATCTCTTTTAGGGTGGAGGCAGTTGCGAAGAAGCAGAAATTCAAATCGTGAGGTTTGGGAATCCCCGTCCGCGACGGTCGGGGTGGATGTCAATTCTCCAAAAAGACGCATTTCGTGCAATTCTACTTTCGCCCATTCGCCTGAGACCAGAAGTGCACGCCCATTCAACCTGCCTTAGACATTTTATCGCGAGTTACTGGCCGTTCCTTTCCAGGAAAAAACAATATATTAAGCTGTCGGGGCGCCTAGTAACGCCCGATCGACAATATCACTCATAGATCGGCGTAAATCCGCCCCCACCCGCTTATTTTTGTCGATCGCACGCACATGATCTAAGTTTTTTTGTGTACGAACCTACACAATTACTTGAGCGAATAAAAACTTGAAAGGTCGGGCGGCCCACTGGGACTGAAATTTTGAGACCAATTGGTCTCAAAATTCCTTCAGAGAAAAACCCGGTGTTGCAGAGATGGCATCTGGCGGCGGACTTGTTCTAGTCGATCGGGATTAATTTCTGCAATTGCCACACCCGGTTCGTCTCCAGCATCCGCCAAAACGGCACCCCAAGGGTCTACAATCATCGCGTGACCGTGTGTTTGACGGCGGCCGTAGTGGTGTCCAGTCTGTGCAGGTGCGATCGTATAACAAGTATTCTCGATCGCCCTAGCTTGCAACAAAACCTTCCAGTGATCCTTGCCAGTGTAAGCAGTAAACGCCGCCGGCACGAACAAAATATCAGCCCCCTTGTACGACAAATGCCTGTACACCTCCGGGAACCGCACGTCGTAGCACACCGAAAGTCCTAGGGTGCCCAAATCCGGCGACACATAAACAGGGGGCAAATCTTCACCAGCTTTCACAGTGTTCGATTCCCTGTAAGTAATGCCGTCTGGCACATTCACATCAAACAAATGTACTTTTCTGTACCTTGCCACTTCAGTGCCGTTTGGGTCTACCAGCAAACAAGTATTGTATACCTTCCCCCCGGTCGTCGGCACTGGAAATCCGCCGCCCAGAATCGTTACCTGGAACCGCTGGGCCATCGTTTTGAGGAATTTTTCGCTTTGGATGCCGATCGCCTCTGCTGAAGCAATCTTTTCCTCCTCTTCGCCCATAAACGAGAAATTTTCTGGTAAGGAAACTAACTCCGCACCCCGACGCACTGCCAGGTCGATTAATTCCTCTGCCTGAACCAAATTTTTTTGCAGGTCAGGCAAGCTAGTCATTTGAATTGCTGCGGCGAGATAAGACTTCATCGATTCAAAATATTAGTCAATAGTCAATAGTCAATAGTCATTAGTCATTAGTCATTAGCCATTGGGAACTAATTTGATAACTAAATAGTTTAGATCCTTGGGTTTTACCCATCTCGGCGCTGGTTTTGCCCGAACTGGTATGGTTTGAGAGTTTTGATATTTGAGTTTTAAATTAGCCTGTAACTCATCACTCAAAACTCAAAACTCTCAACTTTTTACTCCTAGGTTTTGTAACCTAATTTCCTTCAAATCTTACGGCATCGGATGGAAAAGCAGGTCGGGGAAAAAGCGGTTAAATTCAATTAAAGCCGCAGCTTGAATAGATATCCAAAGGATAGCCAATACTGGTGCTGTCGAAAGAAACTTGACAAAGTATTGCATGAATTCTGCTCCTGAAAATTCCAGACAGTTGGTAATTGCCGATCGGTCTAGCGCGCTAATTGCTATTTTCTAGTTAACTACTTAACTGTTAGCTATTAGCTCTTCTCCATTTCCCAATTTTAGCGGGGGGAAACAGTAATTTCGTCGTCCTTCGCAAACATTTCACCGCTGGTGATTGATGTGAGAGCTGCCAGAGGCCATAAAACGCCGCTCAGCATACATTTGATTGCCAAAGGAACGTCGATAATAATCTCTTTTTCCTCTGGGGTTGCTGATTTCTTGGTAACTTGCAGATAAGAACGGCCCACCCAACCAATCCAACCTGCGATATACAAGAACAGTATGCTAGGAATCAAAAAGTCCCCTGCTTTGCTCAAGTTGCCGTCTACGATTAAGTGCGGGTATCCTTCCGGGCCGCACATAGCTTGAGAATAGCGATCGAATCTTGCTTTCGCAGATGCGGGGTCGCCATTGGTTGAACGTGCATTTTTAGCCAGTTCCTTGAATTCGGGAGAGTCCTTGCACGGCACTAAATTGTAAGCCGAAGCAACTGGAGCAAAACTGATCCAGACACTCAACACTAAAATTGCAGCAAACAATCGTCGCATGGAATTGTTTCCTTTTGTTACAAAACAATAAGTTTTTGTACAAGCATTTCAACTTGCCGATCTGGAATCCAGATTACCGTGTTTGTTGACAGTGTAAAGTATCCATCATTGATGTGGCAAAGTCCAATAGAATGAGGGATTCCCGTTCTCATAGGTCAATGCTGAGCTAGCAATACCGCGAGGATATTCCTTCATTGCATCCGATGATGGTCTTACCTGTCGATCGGGCAAAAATCCCTTAACAATAACCTGAGTACAGGTAGAGCGGGGGACTTGCGCCGAATTAGTTAAGCTAGCAATAACTAACCTATCAAATAAAATTAGCAGTTAATGGCAACCATTTTCGCAATCGAAACAAGTTGTGACGAAACAGCAGCAGCAATTGTTAAGAATCGTCAAGTTTGCAGCAATGTTGTAGCATCGCAAATTAAAATCCACCAGCAGTTTGGCGGGGTAGTACCGGAAGTCGCTTCGCGGAGTCACCTAGAAATGCTCAATCAGGTAATTGCCCAGTGTCTCGGTGAAGCAAACCTGAGTTGGTCAGAAATTGACGGCATTGCAGCGACTTGTGCCCCCGGTTTAGTAGGTGCATTGTTAGTCGGGCTGACAGCGGCGAAAAGCTTGGCAATAGTCCATCAAAAACCTTTTTTAGGCGTCCATCACCTCGAAGGACACATCTACGCTTCTTACCTTACCGAACCCGACTTGCAGCCACCGTTTTTGTGTTTGTTAGTTTCCGGGGGCCACACTAGCTTTATTTACGTCAAAGATTGCGGCGTTTATGAAACAGTAGGACACACACGCGACGACGCCGCAGGCGAAGCTTTTGATAAAGTCGCGAGACTGTTGCAGCTAGGATATCCCGGCGGGCCGCTGATTGACAAATTGGCCGCCCTTGGCAATCCCCAAGCATACCCTCTACCAGAAGGCAGAATTTCCTTGCCCGGTGGTGGCTACCATCCTTACGACAGTAGTTTTAGCGGGTTGAAAACTGCTGTTTTGCAATTAGTGCAGAAACTCAAGAAACAAAATAACAATGTGGGTGAGGAAGGCATCTTGACTGCCTCTACAATTAATGATATTGCGGCCAGCTTTCAGGAAACTGTAGCTAAGGGTTTAACAAAAAGAGCGATCGACTGTGCCGTAAATTTCGGGCTTACCACTATTGTAGTCGGCGGCGGAGTTGCAGCAAACAGCGGACTGCGAAAACACTTACAAGCAGCAGCAGCCAAACACAACTTGCGGGTATTGTTTCCGCCATTAAAATATTGTACAGACAACGCAGCAATGATCGGCTGTGCGGCGGCAGAACACTTGCAGCGAGGACACACATCACCACTCACTTTGGGAGCAAATTCAAGAATGGCTGTCAGCGATATTATGGAACTGTACAAGAGTCATTAGTCATTAGTTGTTAGTCATTAGTTATTAGTCATTAGTTATTAGTCATTAGTTAACAGTCATATCATATCCGATCGAGTGACCGCGATTAAAAGGGCGGGTTTTTGAGATTGTCAATTATTGGCAGATGTTTTTCGTGAACCCGCCCCTACCGTATTAAGGGTAATCGACAGGACATAATATCATTAGTTAACAGTTAACAGTCAACAGTCAACAGTCAACAGTCAACCCAACGATGAAAATCCGATCCGCAAAAGAAAGCGATTTGCCAGCAATTGTCCAAATATATAACGCAGCAATACCGGGCAGAATGGCCACAGCCGATTTAAAACCAGTCTCAGTCGAAAGCCGCCTCCCGTGGTACAGAGAACACTCCCCAAATTCCTGGCCGATTTGGGTAATGGAATCAGAACAAAATATTGTTGGTTGGCTGAGTTTGCAGATTTTCTACGGACGCGCTGCCTATCAGCATACAGCAGAAGTTAGCATCTACGTCGCACCCGATCGCCAACGCTGCGGAATCGGACAAAAATTATTGCAATCGGCAATTGTGCGGAGTCCAGAATTGAAGCTAAAAACTCTCATAGGAATAATTTTTGCTCACAATCAGCCGAGTGTAAGATTGTTTGAGAAATTTGGCTTTCAGCGGTGGGGATATCTGCCGCAAGTTGCCGAACTTGACGGCGTTGAAAGAGATGTCGTAATTCTGGGTTTGCGTTGTCTTTAGGGAAACGGCAATGCCCATTGGTGTCAGCTTAAACTGTCAGTCCGCCCAATCATTCCGTCCGCCCGTCAGTCCGCCAGGGAATGAATTCCCTGTCTAATAGCGAAAGTCCTCTTAAGAGGACTAATGAATCTTAAATTTTTCTTCTCAGTCCTCTTAAGAGGACTTTCGCTTTGAGGCAGGGGTTGAAACCCCTGCCGGAGTATCGGTTGTACGTTAAGTTGTCACCAATGGGCATTGCCGTGTCCTAATTTGGAGGAAACGGCAACACCTTGTCTTGATTTGTAGGGAAACGGCAATGCCGTGTCCTAATTTGGAGGAAACGGCATTGCCGTTTCCCTGGCTCAATCTGGTAAAATTGTAATTTCATCCAAAGATGCGATCGCCACATCAGCATTTTCCAAATGACTAACCTGGGCCTTTCCCCAACAAATCCCGATACAGCCAGCCGCGCCCGCATTTTTACCCATCTGAATATCGCCCGCTGAATCTCCCACCATCAAAGTTGCTGCGGGATTTACTCCGAGTTTCTCACAAGCTTGCAAAAACAATTTCGGGTCTGGTTTATGAAGCGTTGAATCAACTCCCATTTCTAACTGAATGTAGTCAGCTAATGCGTGGTGTTTCACAAACTTCTGCACCGATTCTGTTGTAGCAGCCGAAAGAATTCCCAGTTTTAAACCCGCTTCCGAAAGATATTTCAGCACTTCCAAACTGCCGACAAATAAAGGAGAAACTGCACTATTTTTAAACATTTCGTCAGCTTCATCAAAAGCGCGACGCGCAATAGTTAAAGATTCTAGCCATCCCCTGCCGGTTTCGGCGATGTATCCCGCCGCCACAATCTCATTTTCCCTACGACTACCGACGGCCAGCAAGCCTGTGGGGTCGATGCTGCCACCTTCGATGCCGAAAGCCATTTGTAAAGGCTCTCCAACGCCCGGAATTTGAGCGTCTGCGAGGCGCGATCGCTTAATCCCCAACAATCTCAAAAATTCTTGAGAATCCTCTAGAGTGCCGTCTTTGTCAAAGATTACGGCTTGGATATTCGAGAAGGTAATGCCCCGACATTTAATAGTTACCAAGAATCTGAACTCCGTAATATTTATATCAGGACACAACAATGTTGTGTCCCTACAATATCATGTGCGATCGATTAACCATAATACAATACGCTTGGGTTAGTTTGATACTCCCCACCGATGAATCGGGGGGATTCTTGACGTATTCCATAAAAGAACTTTCAAAGGCGTTATCAAGGCACCTCTACCCACTCAGCTTGAACGAGTCCAAACCTTGCGTATACTTTTAGCTTTTTATACTTTCAGAGTCCATCGCAACGCCAGATAGGTACGCTCAATAATTCACTGTTACTTGTTTGGTCAGGCTACGGTCAAGCCGAGACGAACCAACTCAGGAGTTTCACCTTATTAAATTATTTCAACACGTAGATGGTTATTCTTAATCGATGTAATTAGTGTATCATTTCAATTAAATTTGTGCAATTATTTTAAGGCGACTAAATAAGTCGCAGCCACGTTCCTCCCCATGTCTAAAGCCAGGGGCTTCCCGCTCGTTTTTCGGTGAAAAAAACTGATCGTGCGTAGGTTGGGCCCGTGAAACGGAGGGTGCGCTACGCTCGGAGCCCACCTACAGAAGAGTATTGAACCATAACATGGCGGCCGGGGCGGGTTTTTGAGATTGTCAATTATTGGCAGGTATTGTTGGTGAACCCGCCCCTACGAAAATCGCGCTCGATGACCGGAGATCATATCAGTGGCCGGGGCGGGTTTTTGAGATTGTCAATTATTGGCAGGTATTGTTGGTGAACCCTTCGACTACACTCAGGGCATCGCCCGCCCCTCCAAGAATCACGCTCAATTGACATGATTTCTGTAGGGGCGGGTTCACCCTGATCTTCAACACAAATCCCAAATTCAATAAACCCGCCCCGGCCGGATATTACGATCGATCGACCGGACATGATATCATACAAAATATTTAACTACCAGCCGGGAAGTCCCTCGGTATATTTAGAGGGGATTAATCTGAGCGCTGCGCGAAGTACCCCGAATAAATTACGCCCGCGTGATGAAAGGCTCGTCGGGTGTAGGTACGGAAACCGACAATTAGACATTGCGAGTACCTTTAACTATGATGTACTTCCTAGATATTAAAACAAAAGAAATGGTATATTAAGGTAGGTCGAAAAAAGAAGCTAAAAATGCAACTCACTTACAAATACCGCCTCAAACCAACCAAGCCCCAACTATCAACTATTGTGGCTCATTTAGAACTCTGCCGTCGGCAGTACAACTACCGAATCGGCGAAAGATTTAGGTGGTGGGAAACCACGAGAACACCTATCAACGCCTGCCCATTGATTGTTTCGATAGTCCCTGTTGAGGAGATTTATCGAAATATTCCCTTGACTAGATTGCAAACTAGGGATGGCAGAAAAAAGGATGAGTCAGGCAATCCTCTAACCAGGAAAGGTGATGTTTTCTCAAACATTGAAGGCGGATATGTACAGTGGCAGACGATACAATTAGCTGACCTGAAAAACACTAAAAAACTATTTCCTGACTACAAAGCGTTGGATTCTCAGGTTTTGCAAGATGTCGTCAACAGAGTTGAAACTTCCTTTTCAAATTTCACCACGCCCGATAAAAACGGCAATCGTAGAGGTCAGCCCAGATTCAAAGGGCTTCACTACTACAAATCCTTCACTTATCCTCAACTAGATAACTTAGATATTGTCAAGGACGAGCAAGATAGGATTTGTATTAGTCTCGCCAAAATAGGTAAGCGTGCCTATGGTTTTCCACCGTCCAATACCAACAAAGTTCAAAGTTAAGACGGGTACAGTTATCAGAGAAGCGGATGGGTGGTATATTTCCCTGACGCTAGAAGATAAAACGGTTCCCGTAACGGTTGCAGAAATTCAGCCGACGGTCGAAAATACTGTTGGCATTGATTTGGGAGTCACTAATTACGTCTATCTTTCCAATGGCGAAAGAGTTGAGAATCCTAGATTTTTGAGGAAATCGGCTCAGAAATTAGCAAGGCTTCAAGCGAAGTTAGCTAATAGAGTCAAGGGTTCTCAACCTTGGAAAATAATCAAGGACAAGGTTTCCCAACTCCATCAGTTCGTAGCTAGAGCTAGATTAGATTTTCAATTTAAAACTGCACAGCAGCTCTTTAGCAAGTGTGAGGTTTTAGTTGTTGAAGATTTGAGCGTCAAAAATCTAACTAGACGTGCCAAGCCCAAGACTGATATTGAGAATGGTAATTTGGTTTATTTGCCTAACGGTCAGTCAGCTAAGAGTGGTTTGAATAAATCCATGCTTGATGCTGCTCACGGGCAATTCGCCAACGTTCTGAAATATGTCGCCTGGAAACTAGGTAAAAGTGTTTTATTTGTTGATCCAAAGGGAACTTCCCAGCACTGTTGGAACTGCCTCAACAAAGTCCCGAAAGAATTATCGGAACGGTGGCATTCTTGTCAATGTGGAGAATCTTTGGATCGAGATGAAAATTCAGCCAAACTCATAAGAAAAATTGGTCTGAGTTACAAAAGTGGCGGGGGAACTCCGTCACTCAAAAAAGCCTTTGAAAAAAAGGAAAAAGAAGCCTGCGGTCTAACTGTACTCAGTTGACCGTCAGGTTCGTTCACAATCGTCCTACTAAATTAGCCACCATTAATCCTAGTACAACCGGCTGAATCGGCTTAACCATATGCCTTTGAAAACCAGCTTCGATCGCCCTTTCGCGTTCTTTATCGCCCGCATAGGCAGTCAGCGCCGCGGCGGGGATTTCTCCTCCGGCTTCCGCAGCAAGAGCTCGCACTTCTCGAATTAAGAAATACCCATCTTCCTCTGGCATTCCGATATCGGAGATTAGCACGTCATATCTGGCCGGATTTTCAGTCAAAGCAGCGATCGCACTTCTGGCAGATGCAACTGCCAAAACCTCCGCCCCATAGCCTTCAAGCACAAATTGTAAAAAGTCGCGGGTATCGATCTGATCGTCTACGGCTAAGATGTGCAAGCCTTCTAGAGAGGGGACGCGATCGCTAGAGGCGTTTAAAGGCCCTACCAAAGCAGTTGACTTTAAATCGATCGCCGATGTCAACTCTTGAGGTAGCGATCGCAACGGCAATCTCACAGTCATTGTAGTTCCTTGTCCCTCACCCGGACTTTCGGCTTGCACCGTTCCCCCGTGCAATTCAACCAGGTGACGCACGATCGATAAACCCAATCCCAGCCCTTGATTGGTCTTAGTGCTGCTGGCATCACCTTGATGGAAACGATCGAAAATATACGGCAAAAATTGTGCCTCAATCCCTTTTCCCGTATCGCTGACTCGAAGTTCAGCATGATTCTCAATCGTCGATAGCATGATTTCCACTCGTCCCCCCGCCGGAGTAAACTTAATCGCATTCGACAGAAGATTCCACACAACTTGCTGCAAGCGATTGATATCCCCTAAAACAGTCGTAGAAATCAACTGCGAAACAATTTGAATGTTTTTTGCTTCGGCTGATAATTGAACCCCCTCCAGCGCAGCTTGCACCACTAACCGCAGATCGATCGGACAAATGCACAGTTGAAGCTTACCACTCGTAATCCGAGAAATATCCAGGATATCTTCGATTAACTGAGATTGCGCCCTCGCGCTGCGCTCGATCACCTCTAAAGCCTTAGTAACGGCTGGTTCCTTCAGTTCCCCCGAACGCAGAATTTGTGCCCAGCCCAGGATCGGAGTCAAAGGATTGCGTAATTCATGGGAGAGATTCGCCAGAAATTCATCTTTACTACGGTTGGCTGTTTCTGCCTGTTGGCGGGCCAACTGTTCATGCAGTAATAACTGCGATCGTACAGTCTCAAACTGCTTGCGCTGCGTGATATCCTCGATCGACAACAGAATCATTAAAGCTTGGTCTTCTCTTTCAAGTTTACAAGCATTCAGCAGCATGGTTTTGGGCCCGATCTGCTCAAACAGGTGATCCAACTCAAAGTTTTCAAGCTGAACATCACTAACCAGAATATCTTCCAGAATCCATCGCACTTGGGGGATATTCCACTGCCCGTTGCCTAGCTCAAACAGCGAAGATTTTGCTACTTCTGACGGTGAAACCTGAAACATTTCATAGAACGATCGATTTGCTTTATTCACTCGGAAATCAGCATCTAGGACGACTAAAGGCGTTTGCACAGTTTCCACAATGGTTTCAGCATAATTTCGGGCCTCCTCCAAGGTTCTGGCACTGCGTTTAAGAGCATCAATATCGAGCAAAACCATCACCACACCGTCAATCTGGTTTTCCGTTGTCCGGTAAGGACGAATGCGGAGGTTGTACCAATATCCCGATAAAGTTTGAACTTCTTGTTCTTTCGTCTGGAGAGTATCAATCACCTCCAAAATCATCTGTTCCAAGTCAGGAACGTTCAGAGTTGAGCGGATGTCGCTAAAAGGCCGTCCAACATCTGTGGGAATCACACTAAAAATTTGCTGTGCCGTTGGCGTAAAGCGTCGAATCTGTAAATCGTTTGTCAGCATTAAAATAGGGATATTGATACTGGAAAGCAAATTTATCAGATCGTTATTCACCAGGCTTTGTTCAGTATTGCGGCTGCGAAGTTCATCGTTAGTGGTAGTGAGTTCCTCGTTAGTGGCTTGAATCTCTTCTTTGGCAGTCTCTAACTCCTCATTCGTGCTTTGCAACTCCTCGTTGCTGGATAGGATTTCTTCGTTGGCAATTTTGAGGTCTTGGTTGAGACTTTCCTGATCCTGGATCACCGCTTGCAGTTGAGATTGAGCCGCAGTTTTTTCTTGGTTAGCCGCTGCAACTTGCTGGCTCAGCAGCTCAATTTCGCGCACTAAATCAGCTTGCTCGAAGCTTTCAGAAGGGAGAGTGCTGAAGTTAAGCACGGGGGGTGCAGCCTCTTCAAATACCACCAAAAAGTAGCGTCCTTCGACCGCCGGTGGCCCGAAGGGAATCACCTCAAAATTGACGATACTCGATCGTCCGCCCGATTCAAGCAATACCCTTTCTTTCCTAATGGTTACGTTCTGCGTTTGTGCCTGATAAATCGCGGTGCGAAGCTCAACCAGCAAGCCTGCCCTTGCCATTGCCAGCAAGTTTAAGTCGGGCGTTCCGGCTACCACTCTCAAGTAAGGATCGATGTCTCCCCGCACTTGCAGGATTTTCATCTGCTCGTTGACAACCACACTGGCTGGGGCATATCGATTTAAAATCAGTTGGTCAGTTTCTTGTTGTAAATCCAAGCTATTCGTAAAATTGTTTTTCACTTCCTCCCGTTCACGTGCTTTAGCGACGGGATAGGAACTCGGCGTAAACGAAAAATGGGGACGAGTCGCAGTCAACTTTTTGGCATAAATTTTAGACTTTTTATCCACTGAAGTAAACAAGTAGGAAAATTCTCCGGTACTCTCAGAAGTGCCTAACAGGAGAAAGCCCGTTGGCTTAAGACTGTAATGGAAAATCGGCATCACTTTTTTTTGCAATGACTCTCCCAAGTAGATCAGCACATTGCGACAGCTAACTAAATCGATATTGGAAAAAGGCGGGTCACTGCCTAAGTCTTGTCGGGCAAATACACAAAGTTCGCGGACTGCCTTGCTGATTCTATAGCTACCTCTTGCTTCGGCAATAAAGAAGCGAGTACGTCGTTCTGGTGAAACATCTACCATCTGGTTTTCTGAGTAGACGCCACACCTCGCTTTGTTGATAGCGTGTTCGCCAATGTCCGTGGCAAAAATCTGGATCGGTGGCTGAATGGCTCGATCGCCCAAAAACTCTAACAAGCAAATGGCGATCGAATAAACTTCTTCACCTGTCGAACATCCCGCCACCCAAATCCGAATCGGAGTTTCGGCCGATTTATTTTTGGTAATCGTGGGGAAAACCAGTTCTTTTAACTTTTCAAAGGCTTCGGGATCGCGGAAAAAACTGGTAACGTGGATCAGGATTTCTTCATACAGGGCTGTGACTTCAGCCGAATTGTATCGAAGATGTTGGGCGTAATCATCCAAGATTTCCAGCTTGTACAACACCATCCGTCGCTGGATGCGTCGAGCGATCGTCCTGGGTTTGTACTGGCTAAAATCAACGCCTGTGGTGGATTTCAGCAGCGCAAAAATAGTAGCCAGGGCATCTCCCTGTTCGGGCGATTCCTCAACTTTTGTCATGGCAAGCGGGCCAGTGAGAAGGGGATTGTGACTATAGTTTGCCAGTTCCTCGGCAATTTTTTCCGGTGGCAGAACGAAATCGACATTGCCTGTCGCAACAGCGGTATTCGGCATACTATCGAATTTTGCTGTGTCTTGACATTGAGCAAAAGTCATGCCTCCGGCTGCTTTGATTGCCTTGAGCCCGAGTGAACCGTCTCCGTCTCCCCCGGATAATACTACGGCGATCGCTTTGTGCCCGCGATCGATCGCCAATGAGGTAAAAAACGCATCTCCCGGCATATATTTGCCATAAACCTTCTCGCGCGGTGATAGTTGCAGGACGCCTTTAGATAGCACCATCTTGGTGTTAGGCGGAATAACGTAGACTTGATTGGGTTCTACAGCTACGCCGTCTTTTACCTCATTCACAGGCATTTGGGTGGTTCTCGCGAGAATCTCGCTAAGCAGACTTTTGTGATTGGGATCTAAATGCTGAATCAGCACAAACGCCATACCCGTATCGGCCGGTAAATGGCTGAGTAACTGCGTGAATGCTTCCAACCCTCCTGCTGAGGCGGCAATTCCAACAATGGGAAAGGGGGCATCGGTTTCGGTTAATTGTTCGCTGTCGAGGGCGGCTGGTGCGATGGCTTCGGGTGTATTTTCTGGAGATAATTGAGGAGAAGTCATGCTATGAAGTCGAGGACTTCAGCTATTCAGCAACCTACAGTTCTCGCAAGATGCCGCTGAAGAACCCGTACTATACTTAAGTATACCTTAAGTTATAGGTATTATGCAACTCATTTAATGAGTAAGTATACTGTTGGAGCCATGATCTGAGCGCTCTCGAACAACTCTATCTGCTGTTGGGGCGATCGTAACGAGAGGCTGGCAATAACCAAGTAGTATATCTGCTTGCCTACTTAGCTTTTTTCACCGACAAGTGTAGCAGACAGCGGGATTACTGATTCCGTATTAATTCTAGCAGTATAAGCGACTTGTGCGCCTTGTATTCCTTTTAAATCTTCTACTCGTTTTTGAATTTCGGAGACTCCAGCAGCTTTTAATGCTGTTAAAAATGCTTCGTCGCTGTAAACATCTTCGGAAAATGAAACTTCGTCACTTTTAGAAAGATTTTGAATGCGGGCGGCTTTGTTGACTGTAGAGCCAAAATAGTCGATCGAATTATTAAGATTTACCAGCAAAGCCGTACCTCGGTGAATGCCAATTCTGACTTGAATCCACTCTTGTGGTTGGCGAGTTGAGTTATACTCTCTCAAACAGGCTACAGCACCAGCGGCAGCCATAATTGCTTGTTCGTTGCTGATAAAGGAAGCCATGACAGCATCGCCGATGGTTTTAATGACTTTACCGCCAAATTTCTCGATCGACTCAAAGAAAATTTCAAAATGATCGCGCACAATATTGTAAGCTTTGGTATCTCCCAGTGTTTCGTACATTCTGGTAGAACCGGTAATATCAGTAAACATAATAGTAATCGCCCGAATCTTGACTCGCTCTCTTTCCGAGATTACTCGATCGCCGAACAAACGCTTATAATCCGGGTGATGAAGCAGTTGCATTCCTGACAGCCGCAGGGGCAGTTGTTCGACAGTTAATTCATCGGGCAATTCATCTGAATGCAAAATCAGCCCCGACAAATTGTGTTCGCTATTAGTTAATTCTATCTTGAGTTTTCCCGGACGCACGGCAAGCTCTTTTTTATCGAAATCTGGGCCGGCCAACTGCAGCAGTTTAATTTCTTGTATCTCTTCTGTTTCTTCGCCTTCAACCTTTAAAATCCCTTTAGCTAAAGTCAGGGGACAGCAGTAGCGATATCGACCTTTTTCTAAGCTAACTATCTCGGATTCGGTGCAGTATAAAGGCGTTACCAGTTGCAGTTTGCTCTGGAGTACGGGAGGGGGAGCGCAGACGGGCCGCAGTTGCGGGTCTTCGATTTCTTTGTTCAGGGAAAAAGTGACTTCCACGCGATCGAGCAAATCAATGTTAAACTCGCGCTCGCACATCGGGCAAAAAGACATTTCTGATGTGTCTGCCAAATCCTTAAATTCTTCTGTAATCATGTTGCAGTGGGGGCAGTGAATATCCCAGTGCAAGTCGAAGACACCGGCTTTTACTCCGTGCAGAAATTCGGAAGTAATTTTTTTAACATTCTTGACTGTATCGCCTGCTACGTAGTAAGGATTAATTCTCAATCTCTGCAAAATGTGGGAACCGATTAACCAGTTTTCGATTTGGTCGATCGTTCCTTTGCTCGAATTGGGACGTTTTTTGAGCTGTTCTAATTTTTCTTTTAATAGTCCGATTTTCATGATTCACTTGCCTTTGAGCCTCATGGCAAGAAATTTCTAAGTATTCTTTTGTGTAATTTGCTTGTCTAGTGTGTTTTTGCCTGAGAATGCTGATGAGTTGGGGAGCATCTCATATTTGTAAAAACACTTCTTCTGGCTCCTTCCTTCTTCCTCTTCTCTCTTCTCTCCTGCCTCCTGCCTCAAAACTCCTGCCTCAAAACTCCAATTTCTAGCGGAGGCCTGCTTTCATTGAGATGCTCCCGATGAGTTGGCACTTGTGCGGATGTCCCTGATGTTTGTAAATCTTAACAAATTAGCAGCGTAAAGGCTAGGTTTATTTAGGCAGATCGATCGCGCTGTCACTTGTTTTAATTCCAAGTGCGATCGCTGCATCTGCCTGCAGGAACATATTAAATTGTTGGTAATTGGTAATTGCTAATTGGTAATTGCTAATTGTCAACCACTAAGTAGGGAGACAGCAATGCCCATAGGTGTCAACTTAAGCTGTTAGCTCGCCAAGTTCGTTAGTCATCCCGTCAGTCCGCCAGGGGTTTCAACCCTTGCCGGACTATGGGTTTAACGTTAAGTTGACACCTATGGGCAATTCCGTTTCCCTACAAATGCCCGCGTACTTTTCAGAATTGATATTAATTGGTAATTAATGATTGGTAATTGGGACGTTTAAGGCAAAAAAAAAGAGGGAATTTTCCCTCTTTTAATCACACTAACTGTGATCTTATTCTTCCGTCGCAGGAGGGATTTCTTCCTCTACATCTAATACTGCTTCGGGTGCTGCTTCGGGTGCTGCTTCGGGTGCTGCTTCGGGTGCTACTTCGGGTGCTACTTCCGGCAGATCCTCTTCCATTGCTGAGGGCACATCTTCGAGTTCGTCGGAGAAGTCATCATCAGCATCAGTTGAGTCTACAGGAATGTCTATGCCTGCTTTAGCTTGCTTTTGAGCCAGCATTTTCTCGCGGAACTTAGCTGCCATTTCCTCAGCTTTTTCGTATACCAATTCGCGATTTTTGACCATCGCGCCCGGTTCCGGTTCCAACTGCTTGGTTGAGAGAGAAATCCGGCCCCTCTCGGCATCCAAGTCAATGATCATCACTTTCACTTCGTCGTTGACATTGAAGACGCTATGAGGCGTATCGATGTGATCGTGTGAAATTTCCGAGATGTGCAGCAAGCCGCTGACGCCGCCGATGTCGATAAAGGCACCGTAAGGCTTGATACCGCGTACTGTACCGATGACGACTTCCCCGACTTCGAGGCGGTTCATCTTGCGCTCAACTAAGGCGCGACGATGGCTCAATACTAAGCGGTTGCGGTCTTCGTCTACCTCTAAGAATTTTAATGGTAATTCTTCGGCGACTAATTCTTCCTTCGGTTTGCGGGTACTGATGTGAGAACCGGGAATAAAGCCTCGCAAGCCTTCTATTCTCACGAGTGCGCCGCCGCGGTTGGTGGCAAATACTTG
Source organism: Microcoleus sp. Z1_B2 (assembly GCF_036700325.1). Taxonomy (NCBI): domain Bacteria; kingdom Bacillati; phylum Cyanobacteriota; class Cyanophyceae; order Oscillatoriales; family Microcoleaceae; genus Microcoleus; species Microcoleus sp. Z1_B2. The sequence continues at coordinate 96,874 of NZ_JAUBOQ010000018.1, read as the reverse complement.
CGATCGTACTGTGGCATCTTCTGCTTGCAGTTGTCGCACTCTTTCCCACGCCCGCATATATTCGATGCGCCGGATGGACAGGGTTAATTGTCCGTCTTCATTTTCATCGGTTAGAATGAAAAATTCTCTGGTTTCGTTTGATTGCAATACCTCTTCAGGGCTTTCCACTCGATTGATGGACATTTCCTGAATGGGAATGTAAGCTGCTGTTTTAGCACCGATATCAATCAGAGCGCCCCTCGGTTCTATACTAAAAACTGTACCCGCTACTACATCGCCCGGGCTAAAGTGATAGTCATATTTATCAAGTAGGGCTGCAAAATCTTCGTGAGTAAAGCCGATGTCTTTGACTGTGGTTTTGAGATTGACCATGCGAATAGTTTCCTAGGATTTCTCTCCTTCATGTTTTTCGTTTGTGCCGGCAGATATTCGAGATTTTGGTGAAAAAGCGATTAACTTTTTTCAAAATCTTTTACTAAAGTCAGTTTTCGCTAACTTTTGCCAGGTGCAACTGCACACCAGCGCTTGCCATTACTGTTACTCCATACTCTGTGTTAAAACGTTGAATCTTAACATTCCGAGTCAAGTAGACTATTTTGACACTCTCAGGTATAAATAAACTGAGATTCTTCGTTCAACGAGCCGACTTGCTGGCGACAGGATTACTCCAGTCTAAGTAGAGGTCGGTTTCTCCAGAAGCGTAAATTTCGGTATGTCCTACCGTATTTAATTAGTCACCGAGCTTTAGTTAGGTTTTGTTCAAATGCGAGCTTTCCTAAACTGCAACACCGTTAGGTGTGACTACGCACTCAACTAATCCAGTTAAGTTTTTACGTTGTCTAGTTATACTCTATTTTAGACCGATGACGATCATATCACACCCAGCACTGTTACTGAGAAAAAAGAACACTCGCTCGAATGAGAGTCCCTTGAGTCGCTATTCCTCCGGGCCTTCATCGGGACACGGTTTTCAATCTCAAGCGAATATTTCTCTAAATTAATTTAAGCGAGCTTAGCTGGGAGTTGCACAGGATGCTGGGCTTTCTCGATCGACTGCTTCGGAATCCGGCAAATCTGCGTCAAAATTTGTCCCTGTTTCTGTATCTTCAGCTTCGTTGAGGGGATTCTGAAGGTGATTTAGGGTATCTACAAAATCTCGGATGCCTCGAAATTGCCGATATACCGAGGCAAAACGGACATAAGCGACTTCGCTGAGGGGTCGCAGGTGCAACAGCACCAGTTCCCCTATTTCTGAACTGGCGATTTCTCGGAGCGATCGACCTTGAAGTTGTGCCTCGATTTCTTCTGCCAGAGTTTCGAGATGCCCGGAAGACAAACCGGTTTTTTCGCAGGCCCGAATCAATCCCCGAACTAATTTTGACCTGTCAAAAGATTCGCGCTTGCCGTCCCGCTTGATCACCGTAATCGGCACAAATTCTATGCGTTCGTAGGTTGTGAAGCGGTGCTGGCAGTTCAAACACTCACGCCGCCGACGGATGCTTTGACCTGATTCGGCTGAACGCGATTCTAGAACGCGGCTATTTGTGTGTTGGCAGGAGGAACAGCGCATGATTGCTGATTTTAACAGGCATTGCCAGCAAATTGCCATTCATCTAACCGCTTGGGGTCTGATGAATGGCTGGACTAGAAAAATCACTTAGCACACAGCGGTGAAAGAGTCCCGCACCAAATTAGATCGCTATGATGCGGGCTAACCGCAGTCCGGTTCAGGATATTTTGGACTTACCGCAGGCGTATAGCTAATTATTTGCCAATCCGGGGAGGTTCCCGAAATGCGATCGCAAAAAATAGTACGCCTATGGCTAAAGCCAGAATCAAAATGTAAGCAACACTTTCCATGTTAAATTTTCCCTATCTTCCCTTGCCGTATTATTTTATCGTGAACAAACCTGACGGTCAACTGAGTACAGTTAGACCGCAGGCTTCTTTTTCCTTTTTTTCAAAGGCTTTTTATAGTGAGGTAGTTCCACCCCCACTTGCTAATATAGTATCAGAGTATTTCCCGATCATCTTGGGGTTTAAAAGAATAATTGTCGGTTTCGGTACCAAAACCCAACAAACCTTTCATCCCAAGGAGTAATTCCCAACGAGGTACGGGGCCGAGCGCTCAGATTAATCCCCTCTAAATATACGTTCGGGACTTCCCGGCTGGTAGTTAATTGCTGGTTTTATTATTAACTAAAAAAACCCGGTTTCTTGAAGAAACCGGGTTTTTTACACCGGGGATGTTTCCCGGCTAGCCAGAGGCTGGCAAAATTTAGAGAGGTTCTTGTCTTCTGGTGGTCACGTCGCCCAGTTTTTGGAACAGGCCCCACTCGACTTGTTCTTCCAAGTCAGCCTCAACTCCAGCAAACACGTCGCGGAAAATAGTCCGAGAACCGTGCCAGATATGGCCGAAGAAGAATAGCAAAGCAAAGCAAACGTGTCCGAAAGTGAACCAACCGCGAGTCGAAGTGCGGAAAACGCCGTCAGAATTCAAGGTTTCGCGATCGAATTCAAACACTTCACCCTTTTGAGCAGCGCGAGCAAACTTCTTAACATCTAGAGGATTATTAAAGGTTTGACCGTTAAGTTCACCACCGTAGAAGCTGACGGTAACTCCGCTTTGTTCAAAGCTGTATTTTGATTCAGCACGGCGGAAGGGGATGTCAGCGCGAACGACCCCATCTTTGTCCGTCAAAATTACTGGGAAAGTTTCAAAGAAGTTGGGGAGGCGGCGAACCGACAATACCCGACCTTCGCTGTCAGTAAATACTGGATGGCCCAGCCAAGATTTAGCAATACCGTCGCCATTGACCATCGCGCCGGCCCGGAACAAACCGCCTTTAGCAGGAGAGTTGCCCACGTAGTCGTAGAAAGCCAATTTTTCGGGAATTTGTTCGTAAGCGGATTGGAAGCTAGCGCCACCGGCCAAGCTAGCTTGAGCTCTGCGATCGATTTCTTGTTGGAAATAGCCGCTGTCCCACTGATAGCGAGTCGGGCCAAAAAGTTCGATCGGAGTTGCAGCAGAACCGTACCACATCGTACCCGCAACCACAAAGGCTGCGAAGAACACGGCAGCGATACTGCTAGAAAGTACAGTTTCGATATTCCCCATCCGCAGGGCTTTGTAAAGACGTTCCGGCGGCCGCACTGTCAAGTGGAACAAACCGGCAATTACGCCGACTACGCCCGCTGCAATGTGGTGAGCCACGATGCCGCCCGGATTGAACGGATCGAAGCCTTCAGGGCCCCAAGCAGGCGCCACTGGCTGGACGTGACCGGTCAGGCCGTAGGGGTCGGACACCCACATTCCGGGGCCAAAAAGTCCCGAAAGGTGAAATGCGCCGAAGCCGAAGCAGAGCAAGCCGGAGAGGAACAGGTGAATGCCAAACATTTTTGGCAAGTCGAGGGCTGGTTCACCGGTGCGAGGGTCTCTGAAAAGTTCTAAGTCCCAAAATACCCAGTGCCAAACTGCTGCTAAGAACAGCAGGCCAGAGAGGACGATGTGAGCGATTGCGACGCCTTCAAAGGACCAGAAGCCCGGATCGACGTTACCTTCGCCAGTGATGCTCCAACCGCCCCAAGAACCCGTAACTCCCAAGCGAGTCATGAAGGGCAACACGAACATCCCTTGACGCCACATTGGGTTCAGAACTGGGTCTGTGGGGTCAAAAACTGCTAGTTCATAAAGGGCCATTGAGCCGGCCCAACCTGCCACGAGGGCTGTGTGCATTAAGTGTACAGAAATCAATCGGCCTGGGTCATTTAAGACGACTGTGTGTACGCGATACCAGGGTAGTCCCATTGACTGCGGTTCTCCAAGGTGTAAGTGATGATGTCTATTTTTACGGAAAAATCAGATTCTCAATCCCCAGCAGTTACCTGCAGGGTTTAAACTCTGCCTTTTGCCGACTGCCATCTACCTTCAAAGGTGGAGGCATAAAAATGAAAGTTATTTAAAGAAGTGTATCGAGTGTTAGAACCGATTGCAATATGTTGAGCATTACATTAGTTGCGGGTTGCCCATTTCGCAGCGGGCGGCGATCGTCCCGAGGCGTTCGAGGACTTGCTCGGCATCGATCAGTCTGGTGAGGGTGACGTTGCCGATATTTTTGGCGGGATCGGCGGGATCGGGACGGACTGCGGGTTGGACTTCTACCATGAGTACGGCGTCTTCTACGCGGTAGAGCCACATTTTTTCGTTGCGATCGGAAAGACAGAGGTTGAGCTGTTGGATGTCCGGCGCCCGCCTCCAGGCGGCGTGACTCCACTCGCCGCCGACGCCCCAAACGCGCCCAACTTTCCAGCCGTCGGATAAGAAGAAGTATTTCACTTGTGTACGCTTGTTGAGATTTTTTTGTCTAACATAACGCAAAACTGGAAAAGTACGGAATTGTTGAACCGCGAAGACGCCAAGGACGCGAAGGAAGAGGAGAGAAGATGTAGGTAATCTGCAAGCTGTTGGGTAAATCTACAGAATTGTCCGATAAGTTTCGGTCTGGTCGATCGGTAAAATATCCAATCTTAGATTTTTCAAGTCGAGTGCAGTTCCCAGCATTTCGAGGAGGAATACTCGTCACAGCGGCTCGCTTGGGTCAGAAAGTTCTAAACATTCAAATGTGCCTTCGGGCCCTAACAAGGTTGTGGTAATTTTGCTGTTTTGGTCGCTGGCTGTCGATCGCATCATCTTAATCTCGGTTAATATGCGCCAATTATGAGCGTTCGATATTTGACCAAACCTTTTAATATACTATATAATGGTATTAAATGACAGGTGCCCTGAACTGCACGGGGAGGTATGGTACGGTTGAGATACCGTGCGCCTGTCAGAGACCAGGTGCCCCGAACTGCACGGGGAGGTATGGTACGGTTGAGATACCGTGCGCCTGTCAGAGACCAGGTGCCCCGAACTGCACGGGGAGGTATGGTACGGTTGAGATACCGTGCGCCTGTCTAAAATCTTATTCAATAAAGGAACCCAGGACTCTCGCAGTCGTGGGTTTCTGATTAAATATCTTTCTTCGCTTAGGGAAGGAGTTCGCGATCGATCGAGCCTTCAAAGTTGTTTTCAGCGTGCATATAAATATTGTTATTCGATCGACTATTGTCTATAATATGCTATGTAAGGCATAATCGATCCAAATGACATGGAACATTCAGTTTCACTTTGATTTTTACTCTGAGTTTAGCGAATTCCCCACTGATGTCAGATTAGAGCTTTTAGCAAAACTCACACTGTTACAAGAATTTGGCCCAAACCTCAAGCGTCCTCACGTCGATACTCTCAATGGTTCTACCTACACCAATATGAAAGAACTTAGGTTTCAGGCGGCTGATGGAGTTTGGCGAGTCGCTTTTGCATTTGACCCCCGCAGAGAAGCGATTTTGTTGGTAGCTGGGGACAAATCGGGTAGTAGTGAGAAGCGATTTTACAAGCAAATAATTAAGATAGCAGATAGTAGATTTACCGACCATTTGAATAAGTTAATGGAGCCAGAAACCGATGACAATTAGCCTGAAGACTATTATGGATAATTTGCCTCCCGAACAACGAGCAATAGTCGAAAAGCGATCGGTTGAATTAATGGCTGAAGAAATGACATTGCAAGACTTACGAAAAGCAAGGAAGTTTACTCAGATTCGCATGGCAGAATTATTAAATATGCGTCAAGAAAATGTCTCGCGACTAGAACGCCGTGCGGATTTGTTGGTATCTACTTTGCAAAGTTATATCGCGGCAATGGGTGGGGAGTTGTCATTTGTCGTAGAATTCAAAGATCGACCCCCCGTAAAAATTACTGGATTAACATCGATGTTTGAAGAAAGCAGCTACACTAATGGAGAGGAAGAGTTTTAATTGAGGAACACCTGTTGTTAAAGTGAGAGCGATCGAACCTTTTCGCATCTAGAGACCGATGATCAAAAACATCGTATCCGATAAGTACGCATCCGCATTAAACTCTGAAGTCAATTAGACATCTTCTAAAAAGATTTTGTCAGCCTTTCCCTACCTGGACTAAAACCTAATTTTGCCAGATGTCTATTATTCAATCTAAAATCTAAAATCTAAAATCTAAAATCGAATGACTGCACAAACACCAGTACAATTCCAAGACAGTTTCGACATCATCGTAGTAGGTGGCGGACACTCCGGCTGCGAAGCCGCCCTCGCCACTTCTCGCCTCGGCTGTCGCACCCTTCTCCTCACCCTCAACCTCGACAAAATTGCGTGGCAACCTTGCAATCCGGCTGTCGGCGGCCCGGCTAAAACCCAACTTACTAACGAAGTTGATGCGTTAGGCGGGGAAATTGGCAAAATGGCCGATCGCACTTACTTACAAAAGCGCGTCCTCAACGCTTCGAGAGGCCCCGCAGTGTGGGCGCTGAGAGCACAAACAGACAAGCGGGAATACGCCGCTGTGATGAATAATATTGTTGAAAACCAACCCAATTTGACCATCCGCGAAGCGATGGTGACAGACTTAGTTTTGGGCAAAAACGAAGAAGTTATCGGAGTAGAAACATACTTCGGCGTCGCTTTTGAATGCAAAGCAGTAATTCTGACCACAGGCACTTTTTTAGGTGGCACAATTTGGGTGGGCAATAAGTCGATGCCCGCCGGACGTGCGGGAGAATTTGCTGCCGTTGGTTTGACGGAAACTCTCAATCGTTTGGGCTTTGAAACTGGTAGGTTAAAAACAGGAACTCCGGCAAGAGTTGACAAACGTACTCTCGATTACACCCACCTGGAACCGCAGCCGGGAGATGCAGTGGTTCGCTGGTTTAGTTTCGATCCAGAAGTTTGGATCGAACGGGAACAAATGCCTTGTTATTTAACTCGAACTACGCCGGAAACTCACCAGTTAATTAGAGACAATTTGCACCTTTCTCCAGTCTACGGCGGCTGGGTTGATGCGAAGGGGCCGCGCTATTGTCCGAGTATTGAAGATAAGATTGTGCGGTTTGCGGATAAGGAAAGTCACCAGATTTTTATTGAACCGGAAGGTAGAGATATTCCTGAACTTTATATCCAAGGATTTTCTACTGGTTTACCGGAAAATTTGCAATTGCAAATGCTGCGAACTCTTCCGGGTTTGGAAAAGTGCGAGATGATGCGCCCTGCTTATGCTGTGGAGTACGATTATTTGCCGGCAACTCAGTGCTTTCCCACGCTGATGACTAAGAAGATTGAAGGGCTGTTTTGCGCGGGTCAGGTGAACGGTACAACTGGATATGAGGAGGCGGCTGCACAGGGGCTCGTGGCGGGTATTAATGCTGCCAGGTTTGCGAAAAATCAGGAGATGATTGTGTTTCCTCGCGAGCAAAGTTATATCGGGACTTTGATCGATGATTTGTGTACGAAGGATTTGCGGGAACCTTACCGGATGTTGACTTCGCGATCGGAATATCGGCTATTATTGCGATCGGACAATGCTGACCAACGCTTGACGCCGCTGGGACGGGAAATTGGTTTGATTGACGATCGCCGCTGGGAGTTGTTCGATCGCAAACAAGCTAATATTGTGGCAGAGAAGGAACGGTTGTACTCGACGCGGGTGAAAGAGCACGAGGAAGTAGGGAAGGCAATTTTTGCTGACACTCAACAAGCAATTAAAGGTTCAATTACTCTGGCTGATTTGTTGCGTCGTCCTGGTTTTCATTATGTGGATTTGGAACGCTACAATTTAGGCAATTCTAGTCTGAAGTTGGCTGAGAAAGATGGTGCAGAAATTGACATCAAATATTCCGGCTACCTGCAAAGACAGCAAAATCAAATCGATGACATTGCCAAACACGAACGCCGACAATTGCCTGCGGATTTGGATTACATGGCAATTACAACTCTATCCAAAGAATCGCGGGAAAAATTGGCTAAGGTGAAACCGCTGACGATTGGCCAAGCGGCGAGAATTGGCGGAGTAAATCCGGCTGATGTTAATGCTTTGTTGATTTTTCTGGAAGTGCGAAACCGTCAGCAGCCAGCGGGTGTAGGAAAATAACCTCAACTAGAGGTGTTTCAAAGCTGCCTTCAATTTTATGCAATATACCAATCCTTGCAGGAGTCGTAAACTTTTTACCCCACCCCAACCCTCCCCTTATCAAGGGGAGGGAGTAAGAAATTCACAAATGATGCGAGGATTGCTATAGTAGTATGAAAAAGTTTGGCTATTGTGGCACCACTTTTTTGTTTGGCGGCTTTCATATTGATGGATATAGATTCTGGGCTTTGCTGAGTCACGGTATGAATCAACTTTTATCGGAATTTACAAAACTCACCAGACTTGGCTTATAAAAACTCCGAAATCGGGAATTGATACCTGTATTCAGCAACGCCACAAAAACGGAAAACTGGCAGAATGTCAACTATAATTGATGAAACTCTGCCAGTCTATTGTAGATATTTATCAATCCTCGAACCCCAACTTCCATAAAGAGTGCGAGAGAGAGTGGGAGAGTGGGAGAGGGGGAGAGGGGGAGAAGTGGGAAACACAGTTAAATTCATCCGTGTATCCGTGTCCGAATCCGTGTCGTGCCTTCCTTCTTCCCTCTTCCTTCTTCCTTCTTCCTTCCTTTAATGTGCCCAGAGAATCACGCCAGCTTCATAAGGACTGCTGAGATTATCGTGCTTCGGCAAAACCCGCAAGGACAAGCCTTGCAAACCGCTAGAAGTATAAGTAATGTCAGCCGTATAAAGGCTAGCATTCTGAGAATCTTCACCCAAATACTCCATCACCACCGGCACGCCACCAATGATATCGCCGTTAGCATCAACCGAGCCTTGATAAAGTTCAACTTGCACGTCTGCAGGCGTCAATCCCATCAGATTAATCCGAGATTTAACAGAGATAGACTGATTGACCTTAACTTCCTTATCCTGGGAAATATCAACAGCCTCAATCTTAATATCGTGCCATTTCGCGAGAACGTGCTTCTTCCAGTGAGACAACTCCTTGGCCGGAGTGCAATTATCCGAAGTCATGGTGTGGTAGCGATCGCTCACGGGGAAATAGGCCCGCCGCGCGTAATCCTTCACCATCCGAGCTGTATTGAACAAAGGACAATTCAAGCGAATAGAATCCTTCATTTTCGCCGTCCAACCGCGGGGAATGCCATCAGCATCCCGGTTGTAAAATAGGGGTACAACTTCTTTTTCCATCAAGTCATACAAAGCATTAGCCTCGACATCATCCTGATACTTAGTATCTTCGTAAAATTCCCCATGTCCGATCGGCCAACCGGTACGAACATAATCAGCCTCATCCCACCATCCGTCAAGAATGCTCAGATTCGGCAAACCATTCATCGAAGCTTTCATCCCGGATGTACCCGAAGCCTCACGCGGGCGGCGCGGCGTATTCAGCCACACATCGCAGCCAGACACCATCATCCGAGCAACGTTAATGTCGTAGTTCGGTAAAAACACCATCGAGCTCATCGTCTCGTGCTCGCGGATGAAGTGAACGATATCCCGAATCAATTCCTTACCCGGAATATCCATCGGGTGAGCCTTCCCAGCAATCACAAACTGCACCGGGCGATTTTGATCCCGCATGATCCGCATAATTCGATCGACATCGCGCAAAAATAGCGTCGCCCGCTTGTAAGTAGCAAAGCGGCGGGCAAACCCGATCGTCAGCACCTTCGGATTGAGAGCCTCCCGCGCGTGTTCGATTTCCGTTTGGGCCGCACCGCGCTCGCGCAAAGTCTTTTGCAGCCACTCCCGCGCGAACACCACCAACTCCGATCGACAGCGTTCGTGATTGCGCCACAATTCCTCATCAGGAATCGACGACAGCCTGTCCCATAGACGATCGTCCTTACCGGTCATTTCCCAGTCCGGGCCGAGATATCGATCGTACAACTCCTGAGTAGACTTCGCCACACAACTGCGAGCGTGCACCCCGTTGGTAATCGAAGTAATCGGTACTTCTTCCTGGGGCAAACCCGGCCACAAACCCTGAAACATCGGGCGCGACACCACACCGTGCAAAGCCGCCACCCCGTTGACAAAACTCGACATTTTAATTGCCAAAATTGCCATATTCAGAGGTGCGGACAAATCCCCAGTATTCTCCCTGCCCAATCCCAGAAACTCATCTTGCGACAAGCCAAACATCTTGGGATAGTGACTCAGATAGTGCATCACCATATCCGGCTCGAACAAGTCAAACCCAGCAGGCACAGGAGTGTGAGTCGTAAACATACTGCTCGAAACCACCACCTGTTCCGCTTCCACGAAACTCAGGTGATATTCCTCCATCAGCATCCGAATGCGTTCCAAAGCCATGAAAGCCGCGTGGCCTTCATTCATGTGATAAGCCGTAACTGTCAGCCCCAATGCCTTGAGCATTTTCACGCCACCGATGCCCAGCATGATTTCTTGGTGCATCCGCAGAGTTTTATCACCGCCATACAGTTGGTCGGTAATATCTTGGTCGTAGCGGCTGTTAGGTTCAATATTTGTATCCATTAGGTACAAAGGAACCGTTCCCACTTGTACTCGCCAAATCCGGGCATACACCTTGCGGCCGGGATAGTCTACCTCAATCCGCAATTCCGAACCGTCGGGATTGCGTTCTGGGTGCAGCGGCATATTGTAGAAATCATTGAGCGGATAGCGTTCTTGCTGCCAGCCGTCGGCGTTGAGATACTGCGAAAAATAGCCTTCTTGGTAAAGCAGGCCGACACCGACTAAGGGCAAGCCCAAATCGCTAGCTGATTTGAGGTGGTCGCCTGCGAGCACGCCCAAACCGCCGGAATAGATGGGTAGGGCTTTAACTAAGCCGAATTCCATCGAAAAGTAAGCGTAGCATTCTTGCTGCTCGGTGCCGCGCTGTTTCCGGTACCAGGCGCGATTTTTGAGATAATCGTCTAACTGCTGGGCTGCTCGGTTCATTTGGGCAATGAAGCCTTCGTCTTCTGCCATTTCTTGCAGTCGCTCTTGAGATATGGTTCCGAGCATCAGCACCGGGTTTTGGTTGCTGGAGTCCCACAGGTCTCGATCGAGGCGGCGGAAGAGGTCTTTGGTATCGACGTTCCAGTCCCAGTGCAAGTTGTAGGCAAGCTTGCGTAGGGGTTCGAGAATTGTCGGTAGCGAGGGGGAAACGTTAAATGTGCGAATTGGCTGCATAGACAAAGCATTTATGTTGGGGTAGCGATATTTTCCTCTGTCTTTAGGTACAAGTCCGTTATTCTGCACACTATTTTAAGTTTTAAGCTGCGGGGGGCGATCGCGATGCCGATCTGTATCGACTATCTGCAATGACACAGCAGTGCCGTGTCCCTAACTCAGCTAAGGATCGCGAATTAAATAACTTACAATTTTAATTGTTATTGTGGGATGGGCGTCCCGCCCGTCCACTCATGACGGGCGGGACGCCCATCCCACTTTCAAGAGTGGAAGTTATTTAATTCTCATTCCTAAGCTTTTAACTGCGGTGGCGGGAGCGAGGACTTGATGCCCCTGAGCTGACAATTCCTCAAGTTAAAGCGCTGTGTCACGCTTTGGGCAAGAATCTTAACGAATTGCCCGACAACTTAGGCCCGCCGCAGCGCTCTAGCAGTGATGATGTTGGGGGTGCAGCGCAGGAAAATAAGTCGGGAGACTAAGATTCGCGGTCAAGAACTATAACTTTCGGGGGCGCACGAAGCACCTGATCCCTATTGGTGGGTGAGGCGCGCCGATTAACTATTGTCAGCAATAGATAAATCTTGAACCGCGCCTCACCCACCCTACAATTGACTGATGACTAATAACTAATGACTAATGACTAATTAAGCAATTTTCACTTGTTGCAACTGAGAATTTAGCAATAGCTTCCTAGCCTCACCAGCCGAGAGGGCAGGGCTGAAATAATGACCCTGAATTTCTTGACAGTGGAGTTCGCGCAAACACTCCAACTGCTCTTTAGTTTCTACTCCTTCAGCTACCACGCTCAAGTTCAAATCTCGCCCCAGGGTCGCTACAGCCTTGGCGATCGCCCGTTCGCAGGGATCGGTCGTCAATCCGCTGACAAACGACCTGTCTATTTTTAAGATATTCAAGGGAAACTTTTTGAGATAATTTAGAGAACAATAACCCGTGCCGAAATCGTCCAGCGCAATTTGCACTCCCATATTCTGCAACTCCCTGAGAACTTTTGTGGTATAATCCACATCTTGCATGGCTGTAGTTTCGGTAATTTCTAACTCTAAATATTTGGGTGCTAAACCAGTTTTTTCCAAGCAGTTCGCTACCATTTCTAATAAATTAAATTGCTGGAACTGCCGAGCCGAAACGTTGACTGCTACCCGCAAATCTGGCTGCAAAGCATCCTGCCAAGCTTTATTTTGAGTGCAGGCTGTTTGCAGCACCCATTCCCCAATAGGTACAATGAGTCCGTTCTCTTCGGCGATGGGAATAAATGTAGCGGGAGTAACTAAACCTAATTGTGGATGTTGCCAGCGCAGCAGAGCTTCCATGCCCTGAATTTGCCAAGTAGTAATGTTGACTTTTGGCTGATAGAAAACCTCAAATTCTCCTTGTTCTAAAGCCTCGTGCAGTCTGTGTTCTATAGTTAGTAAATGGCTGCAGTGGGGATTAAGTGTTGAAGTATATAACTGATAGTTATTTCTTCCCATTTCTTTAGCGTAGTACAAGGCAGCATCGGCATTTTTGACTAAAGTTTCGGCCTCTTCACCATCATCGGGATAAAGGGCAATGCCGATGCTGCTGCTAACATGAAACGGTTGTCCTTCTAGTTTAAATGGTGGCTTTAAATTGTTGAGTATTCTTTGAGCTGTTTTAACGGCATCTTCTAAGCAATTGATGTCGGGAAGCAGTATGGTAAATTCGTCGCCTCCCCAGCGGGCTACCGTGTCAGTCGATCGCAAAGTGTCGCTGATGCGTCCGGCAAAACCTTCTAACAGGCGATCGCCCGCAGCGTGACCTAGTGTATCATTAATCTTTTTGAACCTGTCCAAGTCTAAAAACATCACAGCAAGCATTTTTTTTGTTTGTTTAGCTTGTTTTAAGGACGCCAGCAGCCTCTCGTTAAACAGTATCCGGTTCGGTAAACCGGTGAGTTGGTCATAAACAGCTTGATAGCGAATAATTTCTTCAGCTTGCTTGCGCTGAGTAATGTCCATCATCGTGCCGATCGCCCTGACTGCTTGGCCACTTTCATTGCGGATGATATAGCCGCGATCGAGCACAAAAACATATCCCCCGTCTGCACGGTGAAAACTGTATTCTTCCGACCAACATTGAGCGTCTGAGTTCATTGTTTGGTTGAAGCTAAACATCACTCTTTCCCGTTCTTCGGGATGAATATTTAACCACCAAGATTCTAATTCTATCGTCTGAGTTTGGTTGAGTTTGTATCCAAAAACTTTTTCAAATTCTTCGCTCAACCAATACTCATTTTTTAACAAATCAAAGTCCCATACTGCATCATTTGTCGCCCGCGTCAGCAGGTGAAAGCGTTCTTCGCTTTTGCGTAGTTTTTCTTCGGATTGCACCCGTTCCGTTACATCCCGAAAGCTGAATACTCGACCAGTAATTTTGCCTCCCGTGCGCTGAGGCAACGAGTAGCGCTCGAAGATTCTGCCATCTGTTAACTCAATGATATCGTAACTTTCTTCGGTAGGGCGATCGGACAATTCTTTAGCACGGTTGAGAAATATTTCCGGATATTTTAACTGGTTGATTCCAAAGGCCAAAATTTGGTTGTTATCTCTCGAATCCAGCAGGAAATCCGGCAACTGCCACATTTCGGCAAACTTGCGGTTAAAGGTGAGCACTGTGCCTCCACTGTCAACCGCCAGAATACCGTCAGCAGTAGATTCAATGGTTGCTTGAAGCAAGGAAAGAGATGTTTCTCGTTCTAACTCTGCTAATTTGCGATCGCTGATGTCAAATGCTGTGATTAATATTGAGGCTTTTTTTTCAAATTTTATAATATCTACAGTTGCTTCAATCCAGCGCATTTCTCCAGTTTTCGTGACTATTACTAATTCATATTTAGAGCCTGCTGTTGAGCGCGCATGACTGGATTTACCCCATTTTTTAACTATTTCTATAAAATCTAGATGAATTAAGTCGTATAAATCCAATGCTAGTAATTCTTCGCGAGTATATCCTGTCAGAGCTTCTGTCTCAGCATTGACATAGCGGAACTGTCTGCGGTGATAGATAAATGCAACAGCATTAACAGTTTCTATCAGTTGGCGAAACTTTTTTTCACTGCGTCGCAAATTTCTTTCAACCTGCTTGCTTTCGGTAATATTTTGTGCTATGTATAACTTACCGCTGACCTTGCCTTGACTGTCGCAAATAATTGAAATAGAAAGCAGTACAATTATTTTTTTTCGCTGTTTAGAAAGGTAGACTTTTTCCACGTTGTGGACAGAACCTTCGGCTGTTAAACTTCCTAAATCTAACACCGGGGCTGGTGATTCACTTTTCTTAAAAAGTCCGGCTATTGGTTTGCCTAACAACTCTTTTTTAGAGTATCCCAAAAGTTGACAGGTAGCTTGGTTTAACGATAGGATATGACCGCCTGGAGTCGTCGCGATTATCGAGACGTTCATTTCCTCACAAATATCGAGAGCATATTCGGCAGTTTGCTGCAAATCTTGGGTCATCTGGGCAATAGTATGCCAGATATCCTGTTCTTTTTTTGGATATAACACTTTTTCTCCTTTTGGTAGCTTGTCATTCTCTGTTTCAGACTTCGGCTTGATTAACCTCATCGTCTTGGATAAGCTATTTACTGTCTTCTCCCGGATCAATAATGAAATTACTAAACAAAGACAAACCAGAAAATAACCGATGATTTTTAACCTAACATTAGGTTCTTCTTTATTGGTATTTTGAGAGTTAATCTGATTGTAATTTGGTAATATTCGTGGTTCAATTTGGGATAAATGATTCAAAAATAATGCGGCGCTTCCAGAGGTAAGGGGACGAGATGCCGATCGCAAATAGCTATGTTTTTGAGACAGCACCAAAACCCTTTCTACAGGGTGAGTGCCAGATTCACCCCATACACTTATCGGTAATATTTTTGCACTCATGCTAGATTCCACACCAAAAATAGCAACCGCGAAATATCCCCAAATTAATTGAAAAATTATTTTCATTTGCTCTATTTCCTAAGATAAAATACTTTTTTAGTAACCAAAAATTGTAAAAATCTTAGCAGAAGTTTCTCTGCCATAGGAAAACCCAGCCACCATTAATTCATGTGGATTTGTAAATTAAATTTTAGCCAGGTAATAACTTAGCTTTATAACTAATTACAATTTTAATCTTAATTTAAAATGTGTCATCAGCCATTGTGCCACAAATTATCCGCCATTCTGCCTAGACACCGGGTGGAAGCGCGCTAAAATTAGATAATTCCCGCAAGGAGGCGATCGGGATTTGTTAGAAAAATAAACAATTAGCTTAAAATCTATGCAGAGGTCCACTAATTGAACCCATGAGTCAGACCATCCCAGAACTCCAAAAAGAAGTCCGCGCGCTAGAAGCAGAACTTACCGCCCTGCAAGAGTCGCGGGAAAAACTTGGCGTAGAGCGCTCAGAGTGCCGAGTGGCAGTCAGTTTTCCCAAAAATAATACTCCTGAAGCCATTGCCGAGTTCCACCAGCAAACTGCTGCTTTTGGGGAGCAGTGGTTGCAGCAAATCCAGGAAATTGACCGAGAGACTAAAAATATTGAAAAGCAACTGCAACAAAAACAGGCTTTACTCAATTACAAGCAAGGTGAACTAGAAAAGTTGGTGGCCGGAGAGCACTGGCAAGAACTAGAAAACAAAGTTCAAACCGGGGAAAAGCGCTTGCAAACACAAGCTCGCAGAATCAATCAAGCAGCAGCGCAGCTACAGGCAGAAATCCAAGCTTTGAAAGCACTGTACGACCAACTCAATCCGAGTTATTCCGAGTGGTTTCAACAACCAACTCAAATAGTCAAATTTTCAGCCACAACTATTCCTTACGCTGTTCCCAGCAGCAGCGGGTTGATATTGGAGAATAAGGAGATTGAGTGGGAAAAGAAGTAGTTTTGGATTGTAAATTTAAAAGGTAAATTAGTGATTTGAATGTCGCCGTCGAACCATCTAATAAGGAATGAGAATTAAATAACTTCCACAAGTTTGTGGGATGGGCTCTTATAGCCCGTCATGAGTGGACGGGCGGGACGCCCATCCCACAATAACAATTAAAATTGTAAGTTATTTAATTCGCGATCCTAAGCAATACAGATTCGACGGCAACATCGCAAGGCTTTTTCCTGCAGTTTTATATAAAAAATATAAAACTGCCTCTGGCGCAGCTAATTTTAAGATTTTTGAGTTTCTTTTTTGGAAACAGGTTTATTTTTAACTCTGGTGTGAACCTAAAATCTAAAATATAACTGTTATGAACGCATCAACCGGGTTTTACGAAAAGACTTTGTGGCTGCCCTCGCTTCCGCTAAAAAACCCGGTTTATGGGAGTGAGGAGTGCGTAAGCTCTGTCTAAAATTTCAAATAGACTTACTAATGAAACAATTGATTTGGATAGCGCTATTTATTGTGGTTGCGGTGACGGCTGCGGGTTGGGGTTCTGACTCGTGGCAGCGGTTGTCGGCTGTACCCGAAGTTGGGATCGATCGCAATATCCACACTTCCCAAAAACCGTCTCCCTTACCGCTTCCTGCTGAAAAAAATAGTTTTTTTCAGCCCCAAATTGACCCGTCTCGGTTGTGGAAACACGTCGATAGTTTAGCAGGAGAACGCGATGGAGAACGAGATCGCTCTTTTACTAGAGACTACATTTCCCAACAACTAAAAACATTAGGATTTTCCGCAGAGTTGCAGCCGTTCGATCGCGGAATCAATGTCTTCGCTGAGAGAAAAGGCACTGACTCAAACGCCGGTGCAATTTTAGTAGCAGCACACTACGATACTGTACCAAACTCCCCCGGCGCTGACGACAATGCGACGGGAGTTGCAGTAGTTTTAGAAGTAGCAAGATTGCTGGGTTCTCGCCCCACGCCTCGGACATTGCAAGTAGCATTTTTCGACAGGGAAGAACTCGGACTTTTAGGCAGTTTAGCATTTACAGGTAGCGACGCGCGGTTAAAAAATTTGCAGGGTGCGATCGTCCTAGATATGCTAGGTTATGCGTGCCGCACGCCCGGATGCCAGCAATATCCCGAAGGATTGACAGCGCAACCTTTTCTAGAAGCTGCGGGGGTGACATCTCCCGACAAAGGCGAGTTTATCGCTGTGGTTGGGGATGCGGAACATCCGCAGCTATTGAAAAGTTTTGCGGAGTCGCGAAAAGCCGATTTGCCTCCGGTGGTGGCGCTGCCGGTTCCCCTGAAAGGGTTGCTGACTCCCGATGTTTTACGCAGTGACCACGCGCCTTTCTGGTATAAAGGAATTGGTGCTGTGTTGGTGACGGATACTGCAAATTTGCGATCGCCTCACTATCACCAATCTAGCGATACATTAGCAACTATCGATCGACCTTTTTTCGCCGGTTCTGCTCAAATTGTTGTTAATGCCACCGCTAAATTATTGGAAATTCGGTAATCTACTCGTTATTAGGCTCTGCCTGGTAACGCATATCTGGAGGCTCTGCCTCCTATTTTCCCACGCCAAGCAAGCGAGGCAGAGCAAGAGTGAAATCGGTTCATAAAGAATGAGAATTAAATAACTTCCACAAGTTTGTGGGATGGGCGTCCCGCCCGTCCTTTTTGGATGGGTGGGACGCCCATCCCACAATAACAATTAAAATTGCAAGTTATTTAATTCGCGATCCTAGGCAGAGCCTAGGAACTAGGTAAATAAAAAATAAGTAATAAAAAATGACTAACAAAGAAAGCCTGCAACGGCATTTACTGCAACTAGACAATCGAGGCTACAAAGCATACAAAGACATTCAAGGTAGTTACGAATTTTCAGAATTCACATTAATAATTGATTACGTGCAGGGAGATCCCTTTGCTTCTCCCAGTAAATTTAGAGTCATAGTTCCCCCCAACATTGCTCAAATTCCCCGCGAACTTTTCAACTCTCGCAGTCGAGAAATAGCCTTGCGAGATTACCTAACTCGCCAGTTTGACAAAGCAGCACACAGCATCAGCAGCAAACGCGGCACTGGCAAAAGCGGTATGATTGCAGTGACTCGGTTCGGACAAGAAGTTTTAGAGCGAACTTCCGCATTTATTACCCCCCCAACCCCCCCTTATCAAGGGGGGGCAAAAATCTCTATATCCCCCCCTTATCAAGGGGGGGCAAAAATCTCTATATCCCCCCCTTACCAAGGGGGGGAATTAGGGGGGGTAGAACTGCGATTTGCCGTCGGACTTCCAGCGGGCGGGCGGAGTATTTTAGGGCGACAAGCTGCTGAAATGCTCTGCGAAGATATTCCTCAAATAGTCAGTAAATCTCTGAAGTATGCTAATTTAAATCCTGCGGAATGTCGCCGTCACGTTGAAACTGTAGAAGATGCTGACTGGCTGCGGGAACAGTTAGCTGAAAAAAGATTAGTTGCGTTTGTTGCTGACGGTTCTATTTTACCCCGCCGCAGCGGTGTTGACAACAGTCCTTTGTTAAATAATGCTGTGGCTTTTCAGTCGCCGCCGTCGTTAAAAGTTGAGTTTAATTGTCCGAATCGCGGTTTGATTTCCGGTATGGGTATTCCCGCTGGCATTACTTTGATTGTTGGGGGCGGCTATCACGGCAAATCAACTTTACTCAGGGCGATCGAGTTGGGGGTTTACAACCGAATTCCCGGAGATGGTAGGGAATTTGTGGTGACTAATCCGGCGGCGGTTAAAATTAGAGCGGAAGATGGGAGAAGTGTTGCGGGAGTTGATATTTCGCCTTTTATTAACCACTTGCCACAAGGTAGAGATACTGCACAATTTTATACTGAGAATGCGAGCGGTAGCACGTCGCAAGCTGCTAATATTATTGAGGCTTTGGAAGTGGGGAGAAGGAAGAAGGAAGGCACGACACGGATTTTGACACGGATACACGGATTAATTTATGAAGAGGATTTAGTGCCTGTTTTATTGGTGGATGAGGATACGGCGGCGACAAATTTTATGATTCGCGATCGCAGAATGCAGGAACTCATCGCTAAGGATAAGGAACCGATTACGCCGTTTATTGATAAAGTTAAACAGTTGTACGCAGATTGCGGCGTATCGACTATTTTAGTAATGGGGGGAAGCGGCGATTATTTTGATGTGGCGGATACTGTGATTTCAATGGATAATTTTCAAGCATATAATGTGACGGAGAAAGCTAAAGAGATTGCTAAAAATTACTCGATTAGCCGTGCTGCTGAAGGGGGAGAAATTTTTGGTGAGATTACTCAAAGAGTGCCGATTCCTGCTAGTTTAGATCCGAGTCGGGGACGGCGAGATGTGCGGTTGAAGGTGCGGGATGTTGATGAATTGGCTTTCGGAACTGAGGATATTGATTTGGGTGCTGTTGAGCAAATTGTGGACAGCGGACAGTTAAGGGCGATCGCTGCGGCAATGGTTTATGCTAAGCAGCAATACATGGACGGAAAACGCACTTTGTCGGAAATTATCGATTTGGTGATGGCAGATATTGACGCGCGCGGGATGGATATTTTATCGCCTTTTCCTGAAGGGGATTTTGCCATGTTTCGACGCTTTGAATTGGCGGCGGCAATTAATCGGCTTCGTAGTTTGTCGGTTGTTGCTAAGTAGATTTTCTTAATATAAGTGTATTGTTGTCCTACTTTTGATATGCTGACCAAAGTGAGTGCAAAAACCGCGATTGAAGTATGACAGGCAATATAGGACAACTGACTGCTTTAAGCGATCGACCTTATTTAGTATTAAGCAATCAAGGGGAGGTTTTACAGTTAGAGTTAAAACAGCAGCAGCACGTATTGGGGCGCGATCGCACTCGTGCTGATTTAGCCATTCCCGAAGCTTGGCGCGCAGTTTCCGGCGTTCACGCTGTTTTGCGCCAAATTGGGGATAATTACTGGATTTACGACGGTGACGGCCAGCGGCCGAGCACTAATGGCTTATTTGTCGATCGCACTCGCATCACTCCCAATGACGGCTATTGTCTGAAAAACGGCACAGAACTTAAAATCGGTCTCGATCCTCAAAATCAAGTTTTGCTGACTTATTTTAATCCGCTGGCGAATCAGGTTGCTGTCCCTAGCAAGCAGTCAATTCTTCTTAAGAATCGGTCGGTTTTGTTGGGTCGCGATCCAAACGCTTCGCTGCAATTAGATGCGCCGCTTGTTTCTAGACGCCACGCCACAATCGACCAAGACAGTCGCGGTAATTATATTTTGCGAGACCACAGCGTTAACGGGGTTTTTGTTAACGGTCAGCGAGTCACAAATTCTGTACAGTTGTCCGAAGGAGATGCAATTCGGATCGGCCCGTTTACTCTAACTTACCGCATCGGTGAGTTGCAGATGCAAGACTCCGGCCATCAAATTCGTTTGGATGCTGACAGTCTGGTGATTCCGAAGCGTTTGGATAACATCACTTTGGCGATCGAACCGGGGCAGTTTGTGGCTTTAGTCGGCGGTAGCGGTGCGGGTAAATCTACTTTAATGCGGACGCTTTTAGGCATCGAAAAAACTACTAACGGCGCTGTGTTTCTCAATGGCGACAACCTGCGCCAAAACTTCAATATTTACCGCAATCAAATCGGTTACGTGCCTCAAGATGATATTGTGCACGCAGATTTGACAGTAGAAGAAGTCTTGAGTTATGCCGCTAAATTGCGCTTACCTCCCGATACAGATGTCAAGCCGGTAGTCGCCAAAACTTTAGAAGATATTGAAATGACTCACCGTCGCAAGGCTTTAGTAAAACAGCTTAGCGGCGGACAGCGGAAGCGGGTCAGTATCGGAGTCGAACTGTTAGCAGACCCGAAACTTTTCTTTTTAGACGAACCGACTTCAGGACTCGATCCGGGTTTGGATAAGAAGATGATGCAACTGCTGCGAAAGTTGGCAAATCAAGGCCGGACGGTGATTCTGGTGACTCACGCGACGGCAAATATCACGATGTGCGATCGGATTGTGTTTTTGGGTCGCGGCGGTCGCCTTTGTTACTTCGGCCCGCCTAGGGAAGCGCTCGATTTTTTCGATATCAAAACAAGCGATTTTGCCGACATTTACAACGAATTAGAAACAGGAGAAATCAACGTTCAAAGCTGGGCAGAAAAGTTTAATAAATCTCCCTACTATCAGCGCTATATTGTCAATCACTTCAGCACAGGCAAGGCTAATGCAAAAATACCTTCTGCACCTTCTGTACCAAAATCTCAATCTTTTGTAAAACAACTCGTTTTGCTTTCCCAGCGCTATTTTCAACTCGTTTCCCGCGACTTAGTTAACTTGAGTTTAGCTCTTTTAACGGCTCCGATCGGCATTAGTTTGCTGCGGCTAGCCGTCAGAGATAAAGACCCATTAATTGGCGCACCGGAGGCAACTTTAGCACCTTTAGCGCTCAGAGTTCTATTTGTATTTACCTGCGCGGCGATTTGGGTAGGGCTGGCAACTTCTCTGCAAGAAATTGTTAAAGAATCTGCTATTTATCTGCGCGAACGTTTGGTCAATTTAGGATTGTTTGCTTATTTAGGTTCAAAAATTTTTATACTTTCTGGTTTAGCCGTATTGCAAACACTGTTAATGGTAGGAGTTATTCTGATTGCTTTTAAATCCCCCGAACCGAGTTTTATTTCCTGGCCGGTGGGGGCAAGTATTACCACATTCCTAACTTTAATGAGCTGCATAAGCCTTGGATTAGTCGTTTCCGCGATTGTTAAAAATAGCTCTCAAGCTAATAGCGCTTTGCCTCTATTATTGCTGCCTCAGATTATTTTTTCGGGAGTTTTGTTTAAGATGGAAGGTGCGGCGAGCAAGTTTTCTTGGCTGATGTTAAGCCGCTGGTCTGTGGGTGCTTACGGCTCTTTAGTTAATGTGAATGGGATGGTTCCCGCACCTACTACATTACCGGATGGGAGTACGCTTCCTCAGCCGTTTGAGCCTACTCCTGTTTACGATCCAACTTGGGAAAATTTGGGTTTGAACTGGGCTATTTTGTGCGTGCATATTTGCGTTTATTTGATGTTGACTCTGTGGTTGCAGAAGCGGAAGGATATTTTATGAATTATTGGCTGATGAAGTCGGAACCGGATGTTTACAGTATTGCGGACTTGAAGGGCGATCGCACTTCCATTTGGGATGGCGTTCGCAACTATCAAGCGCGCAATTTTATGCGAGAAATGAGTCGGGGAGACTTAGTATTTTTTTACCATTCTAATACTAAATTTCCCGGTATTGTCGGGTTAGTGCGCGTCGTTGAAACTGGGATTGCTGACCCTACTCAGTTCGATATGAAGAGCGAATATTATGATGCTAAATCGCAGTTAAGTGCTCCTCGCTGGCAAACTGTGAAAGTGGAGTTTGTTGAGGAGTTTGCTAAGTTAATATCTTTGGATGAACTGAAACAAAAGTTTAGCGCTGATGAGATTTTGGTGGTGAGAAAAGGCAATCGGTTATCGGTGATGCCGGTATCTGAAAGTGCGGCACAGAAGATTTTGAAGATGAGAGAATCTAATGATTAAACCGCAGAGAACGCAGAGAACACAGAGTCAGAAAAAAGAGAGATGAATAATTCTGATGCCAACAGATTTGATATTACCCACAGTCAGGACACGGCAGTGCCGTATCCCTACAATTAATCTGGCGATGGTTACATCTCTCAGGTCGTGCTCGTGATTATTTTGGGGTAGGGAAACGGCATTGCCGTGTCCGTCTTGCCTATCATGTCTGAGTGCAACCGGAATTAATACTACAGGCAAGATGCCTGTGCCACAAATTGCTTGTGGGGTGGGCCGAAGAGCCCGCCCCAAATATTTGAAATCCCCTAAAGACCGGCAGCACAAACTGCGGCTCCAATTAACCCTACATTGGGATTCAAAACCAATCGAACCGGTATCATTTCTAATAGCGAATCCATCCGCCCTTTGTGGGTAAAAGCCCGCATAAAACCCCCTTCTAGAATCAGTGGCAAAATTTTAGCAGCAATGCCACCTGCTATGTACAAACCGCCGTAAGGTAAAAGTGATACAGCCATATTTCCCGCCACCGCACCGTAGGCTTCTACAAACATTTGCATTGTTTGTTCCGAAAGCCGATCGCACTTTTTGAGGGCCGCCTGTGCAATTGTCGCCCCCGGATCGACAGTCTTTTCAGTTTTCCCGATTTCTGACTCCCATTTTTTGATAACTTCCCCTACCTCCGGCGATTCAGGAGCAAACTTTCTGTCCCGCAAAAACTGGTAAATTGAAACAATCCCTTGTCCCGAAACTACACGCTCGATCGATATTCTTTGAATGTCGTGTTTTGCTAACAAATATTTCAGCAATTCAAACTCCAACTCCGAACGAGGAGCAAAGTCACCGTGCCCCCCTTCCGAAGAAAATACCCGGATGCCATTTGCCTCTGGAATTCCAAAACAATTTCCCAAACCAGTACCCGCACCAATCACAGCAATTGGATCGTATTGGCGGGGTTTTCCGACTTGCAAAATGTGCAAATCTTTAGCATCCAAACCCCACACGCCGTAGCCAACCGCAACAAAATCATTAATTAAACTGACGCGGGATATTCCTAATTCTTGTTCCAGACGCTTCGCATCCAGCCTCCAAGGCAAATTAGTCAGTTTTGCAGTATTGTTAACCACCGGGCCTGCGATCGCAAAACAAGCTTTTTCAGGCAATGGCGCAAAATCCAATTTCGTAGCAGCTTCCGTCAAAAACTGCAGCACCATTGGTACTAAATCGGGAAACTCCCCGCTCGGATAGCGAAACTCGTAAAGAGCGTTCATTTCACCGTTAACAGTCCTTTCCACTAAGCGCAAAATTGTCTTAGTTCCGCCAATATCGCCCGCTAATAATAATGCCATAAATCTCTTTTTTCACCAAAGATAACATTCCCCATTTAAACACCCACAGTATTAATTGCCAACCAAGCCCGCAGCACCTCAGCCACTGTCCAAGCTTGAGCCGTGCAGCCCCGCGGCGAGTGGGGGGCGTCGCCCTCAAAAATTTCGCTCAGACTGCCAACTCCGCCGCCCCTTATATGATGTGCCATTGATTCGAGAAATTCGCGAGCTTGTGCTGGGTCTTTGTATACGTGCAAGTGCGCCAAGACAAACGGGCCAATCAGCCAGCCCCAAACTGTGCCTTGGTGGTAGGCGCTGTCGCGCTGCAATTGGTCGCCTTCGTATGCGCCGCGATACTGGGGGTGATGTGGCGAGAGGCTGCGGAGGCCGACAGAAGTGAGCAACTGTTGAGCGCAGCCGTCCACCACGCCGCGCTGCTGGATGGGCGTCAGTAACGGTGTATACCGCGTTTCCTGGCGCATCCCCGCTGACAAGGAGTTGGCGGAGTGAGGAGGAATCGAGTCTAGGGGCAGGGAAACGGCGAATATTTGGTTGGGCCGCAGCGAGGCATCGTGTCCGTCTGGGCCGTCGAGAACGTCGTAACAGTAACCGGTTGAGGCGTTCCAGAAGCGAGGGAATCCGGCGGCCGTTCGATCGCCCAATTGCTGGTATTCATTGTGAGGCTTGCCCAATTTTCGAGCAAAACTTGCCATAGCTTGTATAGCATTGTACCAAAGCGCGCTGAGTTCGATCGGCTTACCAATCCGGGGCGTCACCACCCAATCGCCGATTTTCGCGTCCATCCAAGTCAGTTGCACACCCTTTTCGCCCGCGTAGATTAAACCGTCATCGGGATCGACGCGGATATTATACCGAGTTCCCTGTATGTGCCAATCAACAATCTCACATAAAGTAGGCCAGAGTTCGCTCAAAAGTTCGTCGTCCCCCGTGGCATCGATATAAGCGCGAATTGCCTCAAAGTACCACAGAGTGGCATCTGCGGTGTTGTATTCCGGTGCGCCGCCCGCATCCGGGAAGCGGTTCGGCAGCATCCCCCGATCGACATACCGCGCAAATGTCCGCAAAATCGATCGCGCAATTTCCCATCGCCCGGTACAGATTGTGAGGCCGGGCAGGGCGATCGTCGTGTCGCGCCCCCAGTCGCTGAACCAGGGATATCCGGCGATGATCGTTTTGCCTTCGGTTTCCTCCGCTAGCGGGCGGTTGACGATAAATTGGTCGGCGGCTAGCACTAAGTGATTGATCCAGTCGGGAGATTCGCTCACTTTTGACCAGTTTTGCAGGAGTTGTTGGTCATAAGTGCGGCGCACTTCTAAAGCTGTACCGCCGTTGAGTTCGGTATTTTTCTCGGTGCTGGCTATCAATGTGAGAGAACTTCCCGGTGCGATCGTCATGTGAAAAGTCGCCGCCTGCAAGTGATCCTCGCAGCAATCCAATCCGCGGCGCTTTTCGGCTGCTAGATCCAATCCGTAATGCCAATTGTATAAGGGCGCAGAGACTTGAAATTTGGCTTCTGGTGTGGCATCTGTCAGCAGGTACAGGGGTGCAGCCTTGGGAAATGCCGTCACGCAAACGCCGCTTTCCAAGGTTTCTAGGCTCATCTGCCAGTCGCCGGCGCTCGTTGTGTGGTGGTAGTCGCGATAGTTGACTAGGGCTTTGACAGCGAGGGCGATCGGTTGTGAGGCGCGGTGCAGGCGGTATTGAATATATGTTGTGTTAGCACCTTGCTGCATCCAAATCCGCTTTTCCAGGATAGCGTCGCCGAGAGCAAACCTCCAAACAGGCGTCGTGCCTTCGAGGTGAAAGCTTTCGATGTAGTTGTAGCCGTGGGGTTCGATCGTCGCGTCGGCCCAGCGGTTTGTATAAAGCGGATAGGCGCGATCGTGATACACCGCCGTCTCGTCCAGCTTGGCGAGCATCAAAGTGCGTCCCAGCGGGGGTTTGAGGGCTGCTACCAGCAAGCCGTGATAGCGGCGGGTGAGGAGATTTGCGATCGTCCCGCTAGCGTAACCGCCGATCCCGTTTGTGACCAACCACTCCCGAGACTCCGCCGAGTCAAGATTGCAGCAGATTTCCCGTCCAAAAGCCATAACCATAAAATCCACACTCGCGCTGATTTTTTACCTACCTTTAGGTAGATTTTCGACATAATATCAACCACAAATATTAACGATTTCAGACCGTTAATTTGGCGATCGCCCCCGTGCGGATTCATGCTCTAATTTAGACATAACTAACCGCTACTTTTGCCCCATATACAATTTTAGCCTTTGATGCCTCTGTCTAAAGTTAGTTGTTTGTTATATTAAGTAATATTACCGTCTAAACAGGCGCTCAACGTTAAGGGCAAAGCATTTGATAGCGCGTCGGGCGATCGAACTACCAACCTATTTTATAAGGAGAACGGCTCAAAGTGAAGATAGGAGCAAATTACCTCGGCAATAACCAATGTGAATTTACCGTTTGGGCGCCCACCCTCAAACAAATCGCAGTCCAAATTGTTTCCCCAAAAAAACGCCTGATACCCCTGCAACAATCAGCAGAAGGTTATTGGCAAACCACAGCTACAGACATCGAACCAGGAACCCTTTACACTTACCAAATCGAAGGAAAAACCGACCGACCAGACCCAGCCTCAAAATATCAACCCCAAGGCGTACACGCTCCGTCGCAAGTAATAGATCAAAATATTTTTACTTGGACTGACACAAATTGGCAAGGCGTGCCGCTAGCCGAAATGATTATTTACGAACTGCACGTCGGCACATTCACCCAAGCCGGAACATTTGAAGCAATAATTCCCCATCTAAAACAACTTAAAGACTTGGGAATCAACGCCATCGAAATCATGCCAGTAGCCCAATTTCCCGGCGAGCGAAACTGGGGATATGACGGCGTATATCCCTACGCAGTTCAAAACTCCTACGGCGGCCCCGAAGGCTTCAAAACACTCGTCAACGCCTGCCACGAACACGGCATTTCAGTAATTCTCGATGTAGTTTACAACCACCTCGGCCCCGAAGGCAACTACCTCAGTCAATTCGGCCCCTACTTTACATCCAAATACGGCTCAATTTGGGGAGATCCCCTCAACTTCGACGACGCCTACAGCGACGGCGTGCGTAACTACTTTATTGAAAACGCCCTCTACTGGTTTCGAGACTATCACATCGATGCCCTGAGATTAGATGCAATTCAAGCAATATTTGAAGTAGGTGCAAGACCTTTTTTACAAGAACTATCCGATGCCACAGCAGATATTTCCAACGAACTAGGACGGCAACTTTACTTAATAGCCGAAAGTGACTTAAATGATGTCCGCACTATACGTCCCAAAGAACTCGGTGGCTTCGGACTAGACGCCCAATGGTGCGATGATTTCCACCACGCACTGCACGCCTTGCTCACCGGAGAAGACGACCGCTACTACCAAGATTTCGGCAAATGCGAACACTTAGAAAAAGCCTTCAAAGAAAGCTTTGTTTACTCCGGCCAGTACGCCCCCCACAGAAAGCGGAGACACGGCAATTCTGTCAAGGATGAACCGGGTCATAAATTTCTGGTGTTTGCCCAAACCCACGACCAAATCGGCAACCGCATTTTGGGAGACCGACTCTCCAAAATAGTTAACTTTGAAGCATTGAAACTCGCAGCAGGCACTGTCTTAATTTCTCCTTACATTCCCTTCTTTTTTATGGGAGAAGAATACGGAGAAGAAGCACCGTTTTTTTACTTCGTTTCCCACTCGGACGAAAACTTAATTGAAGCTATCCGCAAAGACAAACAACAAGAATTTAAAATCTTTGAAGGCCGAGGCGAGTTTCAAGACCCCCAGAGTCCAGAGACTTTCGATAAGTGTAAGTTAAACTGGGAAAAACAAACCGAAGGCAAACACAAAATCCTTTGGGAATGGCACCAACATCTGATTCAACTGCGGCGGACAATACCAGCCCTTAAAAAACTCGACAAAAACAGTCTAGAAGTGTCCAGCATTGAAGCGGAAAAAATCTTATTTCTACGTCGCTGGACAGATGACAGCCAGATATTCTGCATTCTAAACTTCAACACGCAAGATGTCACTTTTACGGCTACACTGCCCCAAGGCAACGGTCACAAAATTTTAGACTCTGCTGATGAAAAATGGATGGGTTCAGGTTCTAGCTTGCCTGAAAAGATAACTTCAGAGCAAAAATTGACCGTTAAACCGCAGAGTTTCGCACTCTATGAATTAGAGTAATTAAAACGGGAGGCAGAGCCTCCAATACAGGCGTTCCCAGGCAGAGCCTAGGAACAAGCAATAGGAGGCAGAACCTATGTAGTTCTCAGCCTCTGTCGCGGAATCTAGTCCCACAAGAAACGGGAGGCAGAGCCTCTCTCGTTCCCAGGCTCTGCCTGGGAATGCAGTTCAGGAGGCTCTGCCTCCTATATTACAAAAGAAAACCCTAAAAAACTTGGAGTAAAATTAACATGATGAGAATTCCCACAACAACTTATCGGATTCAATTTCATGGAGGTTTTAACTTTGAAGCCGCCAAACAAATCCTTAGCTATCTGGAAGATTTAGGAATTACCGACCTTTACGCTTCACCAATATTTAAAGCCAGAAAAGGCAGCTCTCACGGATACGATGTCGTTGACTCAAATCAGCTCAATCCCGATTTGGGAACATCAGAAAATTTTGAAGCCCTCACATACGAAATCAAGAAACGGAACATGGGATGGCTGCAAGATATTGTTCCGAACCACATGGCTTATGACACTCAAAATTTGCTGCTGTTAGACGTATTGGAACACGGGCCAGATTCCGACTATTTCGATTACTTCGATATTGAATGGAATCACGCTTACGAACATCTCAGGGGTCGAGTGCTGGCTCCGCTGCTGGGGAATTTTTATGGAGAGTGTCTGGAAAATGGCGAGATTCAACTCAAATACAGCGAAATTGGGCTAACCATCAATTATTATAGCTTACAATTGCCAGTAAGAATTGAATCTTATGCTAAATTCATCAGTCATAACTTGGGGCATTTAGCTAGAGAATTAGGCAGACGCCATCCAGATTTTATCAAGTTTTTAGGAATTCTTTATTTAATTAAAAATACACCTTCAGAAACTAAAGGTAAAACCCGATACGATCAGATAGCTTTTGTCAAAGGACTGCTGTGGGAACTCTACAATCAAAATCCCCTTGTACAGGAATTTATCGATGAAAATATCAAAGTTTTTAACGGAGAAAAGGGAAATTCCGAAAGCTTTAATTTGCTAGACGAATTGCTTTCCGAGCAGTTTTACCGTCTGTCTTTCTGGAAAGTGGGGGCAGAGGAAATTAATTACCGAAGGTTTTTTACAGTAAACGAACTTATTTCGGTAAAAGTTGAAGAGATTAAAGTTTTTCACAAAAACCACGCTCTGATATTCGACATGGTTGATGAGGGAAAGTTTACTGGATTGAGAATCGACCACATCGATGGACTGTACGACCCCACAGAATATTTGAAACGCCTCCGAGAGAAAGTCGGAGACACTTATATTACTGTTGAAAAGATTCTGGAACACGAAGAAGATTTGCCGTCATATTGGCCGATTGAGGGAACTAGCGGCTACGACTTTTTGAATTACGTAAACGGCGTTTTTTGTCGGTGCGATCGCGAGCAGCAATTTACCGAAATATATCAGAGATTTACTCGCTTGACCGTTCCCTACGAACAGTTGTTTTTAGATAAAAAAGGACTGATTGTTGAGAAAAATTTGGCGGGAGATGTAGACAATCTAGCTCAACTTTTGAAGAATATTTCCGGTCAATCGAGACAGGGAAATGACTTTACTCGTCCCGGTTTGGAAAAAGCATTGGCGGCTGTTTTGACAATTTTTCCAGTCTACCGAACTTACATCAATCAAGACGGTTTGAGAGAGTCCGATCGCACTTACGTAAAATATGCGATCGCCCATGCCAAAGAACAAGCACCCAGACTCCTCAAGGAACTTAAATTTATCGAAACGGTGCTGTTGCTGGAAGAAGAAGAAACCCTAACACCCGAACAAAAAGAGCAGCGTCGGCACTTTGTAATGAAACTCCAGCAGTTGACAGGTCCATTAATGGCAAAAGGCGTGGAAGACACGCTTTTATACGTCTACTATCGGCTTTTATCCCTCAACGAAGTGGGAGGAAATCCCAGTCAGTTCGGCGTGTCGCTGGGAGATTTTCACGAGTTCAACCAACAGCAGCAAGCAGCTTGGCCACACAAAATGAATGCGACAGCTACCCACGATACCAAACGTGGCGAAGATGTGCGAGCCAGAATAAACGTTTTGTCAGAAATTCCCGATGAATGGGAACAGCAAGTCAGGTCTTGGAGAGAGGTAAACTCTTCTAAGAAAGTCAACTTTGTGAATCGAATGGTTCCAGATACTAATGACGAATACTTCCTGTACCAAACTCTGCTCGGCAGTTTTCCCTTTGAGGGAATTGAAAACACTGATTATGTCGATCGCCTGAAAGATTATGTGATTAAAGCTGTCCGCGAAGCCAAAGTTTATACGGCTTGGCTGAGACCGGATAACGACTACGAAGCTGGTTTTATGACCTTTGTCGATAGCGTTCTCGAAACTTCGGAACAAAATCAGTTTCTCAACAAATTTACACCTTTCTGGAAAAAAGTAGCTAATTACGGAATTTTCAATTCTTTATCTCAAACGCTGCTGAAAATCACGGCTCCGGGTGTTCCCGACATTTATCAAGGGACGGAATTCTGGGATTTAAGCCACGTCGATCCAGATAACCGCCGTCCCGTAGATTTTGAGCGCAGAATCGAGGTTTTGCGGGAAATTAAAGAGCAAGCTCAGACGGATATTTTGCAACTAATTGAAGATTTGATTGCGACGCGAGAAGACGCGAGAATTAAGTTGTTTTTGACGGCAAGAGCCCTAGAAGCGAGAAAAAAATACTTGCAAGTTTTTCAATCAGGCGATTATCTGCCCCTGGAAGCAGTTGGCACGTTTAAAGATAATGTTGTTGCCTTTGCCAGAAGCTTTGGAGAGACTACCGTTATTGTCATTGCTCCCCGGTTTTTGACGGGAATTGTCAAACCGGAAGAAATGCCGATCGGCAAACAAGTCTGGAAAGATACTAATTTGAAATTATCCGAGGAAATGCCGTCGGTTTGGAAAGATGCAATTACAAATCAGGCGGTAGAAAGTAACGGTACTTTGGCAATTGGTGACGCTCTGAGTTACTTTCCGGCAGCTCTGCTGATCGGTAAAAAATAGAAACTAAAGTTGTAGGGTGCGTCAGGAATTGATTATTGGGAGTTCACAATGTTTTTTGGCTCTGACGCACCATACCATGTGCTGGGCTTCTTGAGTTAAAATAGTAGCAGGAAAGCAATCTTAGTAGCGGGAGGAATAGCAAAATGCGATCGCTCGTCAAAACCGAAACCAGTACCGAAACCAGACTCTCTTGGTGGGCTTACCTATTTGTCCTAGACGAATTCATTGCCGAAGCAGATGCTACTATCAACGGCCCAGCAGCTTACAATAATACACCTCCAGCACTGTCCGATCGCGATCGAGCCTTTTTACTTTCAGTCATGGAAAACCCGCCAGCACCGTCTGAAGGATTGCTCGCATTATTTGCAGATTATTAAACAAAACAGTAAAGCGAGTGAATTGGACTATTAGCCGTCTAGAAGATATAAACCGAAGCACGAGCAGTCTTAGAAAAGACCCATTTAATTCGGGAAATACAGAATTAGATGCTTATCTCAAACGATATGCAAAGCAGAACGATCGCCTCGGTACTGCTAGAACTTTTGTAGCTTTAGCAGGTGAAGATAACTACACAATAGCAGGCTATTATGCTGGCAGCGCTAATTTACTCGATCGTACCCAGCTACCACCTAACTTGCGAGAAAATCTCCCCAACTATCCCCCTCCTGCTATGCTAGTTGGGAAACTTGCAGTCGATCGATCAATGCAAGGTAGAGGCTTGGGGAAGCGGTTACTGCGCCATGCCTTCGAGAATGCACTGAATTTATCCCAAAATATGGGAATTTATGCTGTCAGGGTAGATGCTATTGACGAACAAGCTAAAGAATTTTACAAAAGGTGCGGTTTCTTGGAGTACCAAGATAGTCCTTTTTCACTGTTTATTCTGATGAGTACAATTAAACAAGCAGCAAATGGGTAGGTCTCTAACTCATGACTCTAACTGATAAATTTTACTTTTATTTTGAAGCCGATCGACCGATCGCCCCTACCAACCAAACAAAATTTATACAACAAAGACGGCAAACACAACACAACGTATACGGTTTGCCACAATACCCGAATCGATCGCACACCGTACATTAGGAAGAGTAAAGAAAAGCAGTCAACAACTGTAGCGGTGCAAGCCTCACGGATGCAACCGTCCCCCAACAGGTTCGGTAAATACCCCTTCATCGCAAGGTCTACCGCCCGCAGTATAGAGATAAGCACCCTATCGAAGACTGTATTAAAGCAGGACTCACTACCCGTAAACCGCGAGGTAAAATGGCAGTCCTGAATAACCAGACTATCGCACAGATAAAACACCAAAATTTTGTAGAGATTGGAGCCGGAACACCCCTATGGGAAAAGTAGTTGGAATTGACTTAGGTACGACAAACTCCTGCGTCGCAGTTATGGAAGGCGGCAAACCCACCGTCATAGCCAACGCCGAGGGGGGTCGCACCACACCTTCTGTAGTAGCATATGCTAAAAATGGGGATCAACTTGTCGGACAAATCGCCAAGCGTCAAGCCGTGATGAACGCCGAAAACACCTTTTACTCAGTAAAACGGTTTATCGGGCGTAGGGTTGATGAAGTAACCCACGAAACCACTGAAGTTTCCTACAAAGTTCTCAAAGTCGGCAACAGCCTCAAACTAGACTGTCCCGCCCGCGGCAAGCAATTTGCCCCAGAAGAAATTTCTGCACAAGTTCTTCGGAAACTCGTAGAAGACGCCAGCAAATACCTCGGCGAAACTGTTACCCAAGCGGTAATTACTGTTCCCGCTTACTTCAACGACTCCCAGCGCCAAGCTACGAAAGACGCAGGAAAAATTGCCGGTATAGAAGTGCTGCGGATTATTAACGAACCTACAGCAGCAGCTTTAGCTTACGGGTTAGATAAAAAGAGCAACGAAACCATCCTCGTATTTGACTTAGGTGGCGGTACTTTCGACGTATCTATTCTCGAAGTAGGCGACGGCGTATTTGAAGTGCTAGCAACTTCTGGAGACACTCACCTCGGCGGTGACGACTTCGACAAAAAAATTGTTGATTTCATCGCTAATGAATTCCAAAGAGCCGAAGGAATTGACCTCCGCAAAGACAAACAAGCCCTGCAACGCCTGACGGAAGCAGCCGAAAAAGCCAAGATTGAGCTTTCGAGCGTTACCCAAGCAGAAATCAACCTGCCGTTTATTACCGCGACTCAAGACGGGCCAAAACACTTGGACACGACTTTGACGCGGGGCAAGTTTGAAGAACTCTGTTCCGATTTGATCGATCGCTCCCGCATCCCCGTAGAAAATGCGATCCGCGACGCCAAATTAGACAAATCTGCAATTAATGAAGTCGTCTTAGTTGGTGGTTCTACGCGCATTCCTGCGGTGCAAGAACTGGTCAAAAAACTCCTTGGCAAAGACCCCAACCAAACCGTAAACCCGGACGAAGTGGTCGCAGTCGGTGCAGCAATTCAAGCAGGCGTACTCTCCGGCGAAGTCAAAGACATCCTGTTGCTCGACGTTACTCCGCTGTCTCTCGGCGTCGAAACCTTGGGTGGCGTGATGACCAAAATCATTCCCCGCAACACCACTATTCCTACCAAGAAGTCGGAAACTTTCTCGACTGCTGTAGACGGTCAAACAAACGTGGAAATTCACGTTTTGCAAGGCGAACGGGAAATGGCCAATGATAACAAGGATTTGGGAACCTTCCGCTTAGATGGAGTTCCACCGGCCCCCCGTGGCGTACCTCAAATTGAAGTTACTTTCGATATCGATGCTAACGGTATTTTGAATGTAGCTGCTAAGGATAAAGGTACTGGCAAGGAGCAATCGATTAGCATTACTGGTGCTTCTACTTTGCCCAGCAATGAAGTCGATCGCATGGTGAAGGAAGCCGAATCGAATGCTTCTGCTGACAAAGAGCGTCGCGAAAGGATCGATCGCAAAAACCAAGCTGATTCTCAAGCCTATCAAATCGAGAAGCAGTTGGCAGAATTGGGCGATAAAGTTCCCGCTGATGACAAAACTAAGATTGAAGGGTTGCTTAAAGACTTGCGATCCGCGATCGAGAGTGAAGATGACGATCGCATCAAGACACTGACAACAGAGTTGCAGCAAGCATTCTACGCTGTCAGCAGCAACCTGTACCAGCAAGCAGGCGGCCCAACTGATGGCCCTGGCGGCCCTGGCGGCTATGGAGACGGCGGCCCCACTGGTGGCGACGACGTGATTGACGCCGACTTCACAGAAGGCAACAAATAACAGGCTAAATTAAAAGCCCCCAGCTAGAAGCAAGAAACCCGGTTTTGAACAGAAACCGGGTTTCTGTTCATGCAAAAACAAACCAAAGTCGATCGACTAAAATTACTAAAAATCTTGCTTGAGGCATAGAGACAAAACTAGAATATGCTTCAACAAATATCATAAACTATAGCAATCCTAAATGATTTGTGTAATTCTTGTAGGGGCAAACCCCCCGTGGTTGCCCCGCCTTAGCTGGGCTAGGCACTCTTAGCACTACCCCTACATATTTTTACAACTTATTTAGGATTGCTATAGCAGTAATATCGCAATCGAGAGCAATTAAATGTCACGTTCTCCTATACAAAATTCCTCCCCAAATACTCCCAGCCAATCTCATGTTGCATCCCTGCGCCGACTCCGCCGCATCAGCCATTT
The DNA here is from genome assembly GCF_036700325.1 of Microcoleus sp. Z1_B2. Classification (NCBI taxonomy): domain Bacteria; kingdom Bacillati; phylum Cyanobacteriota; class Cyanophyceae; order Oscillatoriales; family Microcoleaceae; genus Microcoleus; species Microcoleus sp. Z1_B2. The sequence continues at coordinate 61,987 of NZ_JAUBOQ010000018.1, read as the reverse complement.
ACTAGACAATGCAATTCCGATTCCCGGCACAAAATACCGCATCGGACTCGATCCGATACTGGGACTTATACCGGGCGGCGGCGATTTAATCAGTTCAATTTTTGCAGGCTATGTTGTCTTCAAATCCGCTCAAATGGGAGTGCCTCAAGAGACTTTAGTAAAAATGGCAGCTAATATCGTATTTGATACAGTTGCTGGTACTGTACCGGTAGCCGGAGATTTGTTAGATGTTGCTTGGAAAGCTAATGTCAAAAATATAGAATTGCTGGATGCTCATTTAGGTTCCCCTGAACAAGGCAAAAAAGCCGATTGGCTATTTGTGGCGGCGCTGTTATTGGGTTTAATTTTAATTGTCGGAGGTGTTATTTTCTTGAGTGTGATGCTTTTTGGGTTGCTATTTCAATTAATTACAGGGCGTTAAATTGGGTTTAACGCTCCAGATAAATTCCTCTCTTTATGTCATTCATAGTGATAGCATATAATCGGGAAGCTTCTCCTTGAAACTCCTTTTTGAGGATGATTGCGAACCGAAACACAACATCTGGCTTTAATTATCCATAGGGTGCGTTGCTTTTTTTGATGCCTTACTAAAGAGCAAATATTTCACATATCCGTAGATTACAAACAGGGCGATTGGAAAAAAAACAAACTGTTTTTTCGCAGCAATACTTAATAATAAGAGGAGTATTAGCTACAAAAAAACAGTGACTGCAATCAATGTTCAATAAATAAATACTAAAGTGTGTCTGGGTTTAAAAATTCAACCAACCCCTACTAATAAAAGTTCTGATCCTCTTACCAAGAAGAGATATGTGGCAGAAATCTGAGATATTGCAGCATTCTCAACAACAGGCAAGATGCCTGTTCCACAAGAGAATTCACTCTGGATATTAAAAAATATATCTTAAGGGGATTGACAAAATTTATTAAATACATATTTAATAATCAATTTTCTTTGAAACTAGGAATTGACCAGGAATTTCAAAGGTGGTACCCGCCACGTGATGTATCTCGCGCAAATCAATCCAAAATCGAAAATCCTTGCGTCCCCCGCATTTATCCGTCGGGTCGCCTCTAAAATCGAAAATCGAAAATCGAAAATCGATTGACCGGCTCGCCCTTGAGTCCGATATAGTGATATAATCCAGACTATAATATCAAATTGATATAAATGCTTGAATTATCAGCACTTGGACTGCTACAGTTGCAACCCCTGCACGGCTATCGGCTAAAGCAAAAACTGGAGCTGTTTATGAGCAGTTGCATCAGCGTCAACTATGGAGCGATTTACCCGCTGCTGAAGCGCTTGGAAGAGCGAGGGGAGATTTCGGTAATAGCCGAAGAAGCCGGAGATGCGGGCTGTCCGCGCAAAATCTACGGAATTACCCCCAAAGGGCGCGAACTGTGGCGGCAAAAAATGCTCGAACACCCTCAAGAAAGCTGGGTTAACAGTGGTTCCCGGTTCCAAATCAAGTTTTTCTTTTTTGGCGACTTAGAACCGGCAGAACGGCTGAAGCTATTGGAACACCGCTTGCGAGCCTGTTACACCAGGCAAGACTACATCGAAAGCCTCAAGAGCGAATATCCACTAACCGACGACTATCAATTCGCTTCTCGCGATCGCTGCAAGTCAGTGCTGGCCTCAGAGATTGAGTGGTTAACCGAGCAACTAGCCAAGGAAAAAAGCGCGATCGCCCGAGTGCGTGACTCCCCAACCTCCGCTGAATCCGCTGAATCCAAGGGAAAATCCTTCCAACTCACCCACTCAGGTGACTCGTAAGAAGGATGTGCAATCATTCCTGCCATCGTAACTTTTGAGAAATAACAAGAAGCTTTCCTAAAAATAATCACCCCCAGGCTTGGCTAACTGTGATGAGACTAAAGCCCTGCACATACCCCAACCCCATTAAAAAGAGACTTTCCCGATTCCATCCTGTTTAAAATCCCTTGTCATTATTCCCCCTTGTTGGAGGGGAACGCCGGAGAATCAAAGATTTCGCCCAAGTCTCAGTCAGAAGTTAAAAAAAATCTAAGTGGTGCTGCCCATGAGTTATTCTAAATCCCCAGAATCCGTCGTTGAAACCCAAGAGCAAAAACCTGCCACACCCGAACTGCACCCAACCGATGCAGACAGCGATCTACCAGAGGATTTTCCCGCCGTTGTCGATCGCCCGGAACCTGTTGCTAAACCACGATCGCGCTGGCCCCTAATTGCCGCGCTCGCGATCGCCACAGGCGCAGCAGGTTTCGGCTGGTACTCGTGGCAATCAGGCCAGACTCGCGCACCGCAACAGGCAGCCGCCGCCCAACCCCCAGGCATACCAGTCAAGATCGCAGCCGTACAAACCAGCTCAGTCGAAGATGCTTCCGAATTTGTTAGCAGCTTAGAAGCCAAGCGTTCGGTACAAATCAAACCCGAAGCAGAAGGGCTAGTCACGGAGATTTTTGTCAAAGCCGGCGACTTCATAAATCAAGGGCAAGCCATCGCCCGCATGAAAAGCGACAGCGCCCAAGCGGACTTGAGGCAATCCCAAGCCAACCTGATCCGCGCTCAATCCCACTTAGCCGAATTGCAAGCAGGAGCCAGGCCCGAAGAAATCGCCCAAGCTCAAGCTCAAGTCGCCCAAGCCCAAGCCAACCTCGCCCAACTGCGATCGGGCTCTCGGCCAGAAGAAATTGGTCAAGCCCAAGCCCGCGTTAGCCAAGCTGAAGCCGACCTCGCCGACGCCGAAACAGGTAGCCTCTTAGAAGAAATCGCCCAAGCAAGAGCGCAAATAGAAGCAAGCACAGCCGAAGCAAAGTTAGCCAGCCAGCAACTTGCCAGATATCAGGCCTTGGCAAAAGAAGGCGCAGAATCCGCGAACACTCTTGAGCAATACACCCAAAAAGAAGGCAGCGCCAAAGCCAATCTCCGAGAAGCTCAAAGGCGGTTTGAGCAGCGACAAAAGAACAGACAAGCCGAGATCGAGCGTCGCACAGCAGCCTTGCAACAGCAGCGGCAAGCTTTGCGACAATTGCAAAACGGTTCGCGCCCAGAGGAAATAGCTGCATCCGAAGCAGAAGTCGCACAAGCCAAGAGTAGATTAGCCCAGTTAGCCAACGGCACCCGCCAAGAACAGCTCGATCAAGCTGAAGCGCAAGTTGCCCAGGCCGCGGCTCAAGTGCGCGGCTTTGAAGTACAACTACAAGAAACTGCGGTCATCGCCCCCTTCGCAGGAGTCATCGGCGACATACCAGTGAAAGTAGGTGATTACTTGCAAAAAGGCAACGCTATCGCCACCCTGACAGAGAACCAATTGCTAGACTTGCGGTTATCAATTCCTTTGGAACGGATGCCTCAATTACGCTTAGGGTTGCCAGTACAAATGCTCGATGCTCAAGGTAAGGCGATCGCGATCGGTCAAATCAGTTTTATCTCCCCCAACGTCAGCGCCAATTCCCAAACAATTTTAGCTAAAGCCACCTTTCCCAACCCCACCGGCGAACTACTTAATCTCCAGTTTGTAAAAGCTAAAGTCATCTGGAAACAGAACCCCGGAATTTTAGTTCCAGTAACAGCAGTTACTCGTTTAGGGGGGGAAACTTTTGTCTTCACAGCTCAACAGCCGGAACAGCCAAAACCTGGAATGCCACCTTTAGTAGCGCGGCAAAAGCCCGTGAAATTGGGAGCCATTCAGGGGAATAATTATCAAGTTATCGAAGGTTTGAAAGCCGGCGAAAAAATTGTTACCGCAGGCATCCTTAACCTGACAGACGGCGCTCCCATTATGGCTCAAGAGGAAGGGAAAGGAGCAGGGGAAAAATTACCATTAGCAAGCCAAAAATAAGGTAGGTTGTTGCGCTTTAGCGCTCTTAATAGGTAAATTAAGAGCGCTAAAGGGCAACTACGTACCTTACGTGAAACTACTTGATTGCTCCGCTCTAAAAAAGGGGGCTATTTTAATTTTTGACGCAAGTGCAATTAGGAATTAGCAATTATCAACTAACAACTACCCATTACCCAAATAATGTTTGCAGATTTCTTTATTAAACGACCAGTCTTTGCTAGCGTCTGCGCCTTAATTATTGTTTTGGTAGGCGCAATAAGCATTCCCACATTGCCGATCGAACGCTTCCCCGACATCAGCCCCACCCAAATCAACGTCACAGCCAACTATAGCGGTGCCAATGCTGAAGTTGTCGAAAATGCGGTAACAAACATCCTAGAAAGGCAAATCAACGGCATTGAAGGACTGAAATATCTAACTTCCAGTAGCACTAACAGTGGAACTAGCACCATTACAGCCACCTTTGATACTTCCCGCGACAAAGATATCGCCGCCGTCGATGTGCAGAATCGAGTTGCAGTCGCTCAGCCACAACTCCCCGATGCCGTACAACGCACAGGAGTTACAGTTACAAAACAATCTAACAGCCTACTGCTGGCTATAGGATTATTTACCGAAAATAAAGAATACGATACCATATTTTTAAGCAACTACGCCGACCTCTATTTAGCAGACACTTTAAAGAGAGTAAAAGGCGTGGGCGACGTGCGAATTTTTGGGGAAAGACGCTATGCTATGCGCCTGTGGATCGATCCCAATAAATTAGCGGCTCGTAATCTAACAATGCAAGATGTAACAAGAGCAATTAACGAACAAAACTTGCAAGTTGGAGTAGGAAGAATTGGTCAAGAACCCGCCCCAGAAGGGCAAATGTATCAGATTGATTTGAGTGCAGAAAGTCGTCTCAAAAGCCCCACAGAATTTGAAGACCTAGTTATTAAAAGCGAAGCAAATGGAACTTTAGTTAAGTTAAAAGATGTCGGTAGAGCAGAATTAGGAGCAGAAAATTATAACTCTTTTCTGCGATTTCGAGGGAATGACGCGGTGGGTTTAGGGATTTACCAATTACCCGGAAGTAATGCTCTAAATGTTGCCCAAGCCGTCAAAGCAGAAATGGAGAAATTAGCGAAAAACTTCCCTCCGGGGGTGATACATAGAACCGCACTAGATACGACTCAATTTGTCCAAGAGTCAATGGCAGAAGTAGTCAAAACTCTGTTTGAAGCAGTCTTGCTAGTGGTGATAGTTATTTTTGTTTTCCTGCAAGATTGGCGCACTACGATTATTCCCACCCTCACAATACCCATTTCCTTGATTGGGACATTTGCTTTTATCAAAGCATTCGGATTTACGATTAACAGTTTGTCTCTATTTGGTCTTACCTTAGCAACAGGTTTAGTGGTTGATGACGCTATCATCGTAGTCGAAAATATTGACCGTCTAGTCCGCCAAGGTATGAATGCCCGCCAAGCAGCTTCCGAGTCAATGCGGGAACTTTTTAGTGCTGTAATTGCCACTTCCTTAGTATTGATGGCCGTGTTCGTACCCGTGGCATTTTTCCCTGGGACAACGGGAGCACTCTATAAACAATTTGCCCTGACAATTGCTTTTTCAGTGCTGCTTTCTACCTTTATGGCGGTTACTCTTACTCCCTCACTTGCCGCTATATTACTGCGCCCAGGTAAGAAGTTTGGCGGCCCGTTGGGTTGGGTTTTTAACCGGATTAATATTTTTCTTGATTGGATGCAAAAGAAATATAGAGAGTCCTTAATATTCTTAACACGATTTAAAACCCTTGTTACCCTGTTGTTTATTGCTTCTCTGGGATTCACCGCTTGGCTTTATTTAGCAGTACCAACAGCATTTATCCCAGAGGAAGACCAGGGCTATTTTCTGACAATTATTCAAGGGCCTCAAGGCGTTTCGCTGCAATACACCCAGCAGGTGATGGATGGAGTTGAACAAGAAATCCTCAATGTTCCTGAAGTGGTGGGTACTTTTTCGGTAGGTGGCTTTGGTTTTAGTGGTAATAGTTCCAACCAGGGGATTATATTTACTACCCTTAAACCCTGGAAAGAAAGGAAAGGTGAAGCTCAAACCGTACAAGCGATTATTGGTAAATTGCAGGGTAAGTTTTTCGCGATTCCAGAAGCGAGAATTTTCCCGGTGAATCCGCCGGCTATTCAAGGTTTAGGTCAATTTGGCGGCTTCCAATTTCAATTGCAAGACCGCAAAGGGAACAGCGGTTTAGATTCTCTAGTTCAGGCGATGGGCGGGATTTTAAAGCAGGCGAATCAGACGCCCGGATTGCAGGCGGTATTTAGTACGTTTGCTGCGAATACGCCTCAGTTACTTGTGGAAGTTGACCGCAATCGAGCTAAGGCTCTAGATATTCCGATTAATGATGTTTTCAGTACGTTACAAACGGCTCTTGGTTCTCAGTATGTGAATGATTTTAATCTGCAGCAGCGCAATTATCGGGTGTATGTTCAGGCGGATAAACAGTTTCGTGATAACCCTGAAGATATTGGGAAATTGTATGTCCGCTCTGGAAAAAATGAAATGATTTCTTTGAGCAATTTGGTGAAAATAACTCCGGTGGTGGGAGCGCAAACTGTTAACCACTACAATTTATATAGGTCAATTGAAATTAGTGGCTCCCCGGCTCCGGGATCGAGTTCTGGACAGGCGATAAAATTGATGGAAAAGGTGTCGGCTGAAGTTTTGCCGTCGGGTTTTGGATATGAATGGTCGGGGAGTTCTTTAGAAGAAATTGAGTCTGGGGGTCAAGCACCAATTATTTTTGGTTTGGGACTGATTTTTGTGTTCTTGGTTTTGGCGGCTCAGTACGAAAATTATGTCGATCCTTTCATTATTTTGCTATCGGTTCCTCTGGCGATTTTAGGTGCACTTTTAGCTCAGTCGTTGCGGGGGTTGGCGAATGATGTTTATTGCCAGATTGGTTTGGTGATGTTGATTGGATTGGCAAGTAAAAATGCGATTTTAATTGTGGAGTTTGCTAACCAGTTGCGGGAGCAGGGATATTCAATTACTAAGGCAGCAGTTGAGGCTTCTCAAGAGCGTTTACGACCGATTTTGATGACTTCTCTATCATTTATTTTGGGGATTGCTCCCCTAATTAACCCGGAAGGTGCGGGGGCTGCAAGTCGTAGATCGCTAGGGAATGCGATCGCGGGGGGGATGGTTGTTTCTACTTTCTTGAGTTTGTTTATGGTGCCGGTGCTGTATGTGGTCATTGTCTCGACTCGCGATCGCTTTCGGAAGCGCGATCGATTAACAAATCTACCCGGTGATGGTACAACTTTGAACGGCAAAACGACTCCAGGCGAGGAGGTTGAACGCGATAAAGTATCGCCGCTGTAGTGGGTAATTAGTTCCTTTAACTATCCGGTTAGTGGTTATTGTTGCAAAATATCCGACTATCTGTGCCACGGGCTTTTTGATTGTTGCGACGCTGTGCGGTAACTCTCGGAGAAGATTTTTTGTACAGGTAGCGATCGCCCCCCATCGTGCAATAATGATATGACTTGCACAAAAGCTCTATTAGTAGGTAAATCTTGCCTACCTTACCGCTACATATAGCGTCTCAACTGTCAACCCGTGCTAGTTATCAATTAAACCGGCTGTTGCACTACACAAATTTTTTCTAATGGCTGAAGTCCCCCTAAATCCCGCAGAACTTGCAGAAGCCCTCAACGGCTTTACCGATATCAATTTCCAATTGCCAGACCCCGAAGACGAACAAATACCAGACTTTGATTTTGACAATCAGGTTGACAATGCCTGGAAAGTGTGCGATCGCTTCGACTTGCAAACCGACATTTGGCGGGGACGCATTCTCCGAACAGTCCGAGACAGAGAAAAAAAAGGCGGCGAAGGACGCGGCACAGGGTTTTTGAACTGGCTCAAAGAAAGAGAAATTGGCAAAAGTCAAGCGTATTCTTTGATAGAATTAGCTAATAGTGCCGACACTCTGATCCAGCAAGGAGATTTAGACCCAGATTCCATTAGAAACTTCAGCAAAAGAGCCTTTGTAGAAACCGCCAAAGCATCTCCCGAAGTCCAGCAAATGGTAACAGATGCCGCAGCAAATGGCGATCGCATCACCCGCCGCGAAGTCAAACAACTCTCCGACGAATGGATGGCAATGAACTCAGATTTATTGCCAGAAGAAGTCAAAGAAAAAGCATCTACAGGTTCTCTACCTTCCCGCTACCTCGCTCCTTTAGTGAAAGAAATGGAGAAACTCTCTCCATCTCACCAAAGCGAAATTCAAAAAGAAGTAGCAGAAAATCCCGACGTAGATACTGTTAAACAGCTAACATCCGACGCCAAGAACTTATCAAAATATCTCGACGCCGCCGCCCAAGTGCAAGCTCTCAATCAGTCTCACTTAGATATGGAAATGGCCTTAGAAGAATCTTTGCGAGTAGGCTGTTTGGGAACCACCGCCGACGTTGTAAAACAAGCCGCACAGCTAGAACAAGCAGTAGTCAAACTCTACACCATTTGGAAACGCTTAGGCAGTTTGGCAGATAGATTGTACGTGGATACAGGAGCAAGCACACCCAATTTGCGGTTGCTTTTGGGATGCTTGGACAGTCTTTCGGGAGAAAAGATTGAAGTGGATTTCGGAGACGGAGAACGCTCTATTCGCTTGCAAATTTTCAGCGAATAGCTCAACTTTGACCGCAGATAAAAGCCAACATCACGGCTCATTATCTGCGTCGATTCCTGTTCATCTGCGGTTAAAATTTTTGATTTTTTCCAAAGATATCGGGGATGCAAATAACGCCGATATTTGGTAACTACTTCTTTCCCCAACAGCACTACGCTAATCCAAAAACAAACTTCCGCCCCAACAGCCAGAACGAAAGATAAAGTAGTTTTTTGGGTAATGTCCAGCCCCAGGAAGGGCACAACAAATAAGACTGCCAGCCAGGGCAGAAAAGATAGGACAAATAAGAACAAACCGAGCTTTTGCATAGATTCACATAATACAGCTTTGATCTGCCCTTTATCTGTTAGTCCGCTTAAAGTGGACTTCGTTTGTATAGTAGCGATTTCAATCGCCTCCTTCACTACAAACTCACCTCTGGAACCAATGTCAGCAACAGGCTTTCCGGCCTGTTCCACAAGAACATTTAGTATTGGTGGAACAAGCATCTTGCCTGTTCTTGAGAATGGTTCAACCTCTGACTACAAACTTAATTGCCAAGCATTTCCAACTCAATTCTTAATCCCCGTTGCCGCAATCCCTCGAATAAACTGTCGCTGACCGGCCAAAAACAGCAACACCACCGGCACTGTTCCAATTACCACCGCCGCCATCAACAACTGCCAACTGCTAGTAAACTGTTCCTGAAATTCGGCCAGAACCAACTGCACAGTCCGCAACTGGGGCCGCGTCGTAAACACCAGCGGCTTAAACAAATCGTTCCACTCCCCGATAAACGTAAACAAAAACAGCGTCACCAAAGCAGGGCGGGCTAAAGGTAACATCACCTGCCACAAAACCTGCCAGCGGTTAGCCCCATCCAGCATTGCCGCCTCCTCTAACTCCGCGGGAATTGTCATAAAATACTGGCGCAGCAGAAAAATCCCAAAACCGTTAGCCGCCGTCGGCAAAATCAGCGCCCCGTAAGTATTCAGCAGATGGCCCCACTTCAAAACCAAGAAAATCGGAATCACCAAAAGCTGAAACGGAATTACCAGCGTCGCCAAAACCCCCAACACAATCGCCTGTCGCCCGCGAAACTTCAGCCTGGCCAAGGCGTAACCGGCCAAAGCAGAAGTTACAACCTGAAAACCCGTCACTGCGATCGCCACTAGAGTAGAATTAAGGAATGCCAACAAAAAATTGCCCCGTCGCCAAGCCTCCTGATAGTTTGCAAAAGTCAGGCCTGCAGCCTTGACACCGACACCAGATGGTGATAATGAAACCCAAAATACAGCAGCCAGTGGCAGCAGCACCAGCGCAGCACCCGCCAGCAACAAAATAAAACTCAGCAGTTCCAGCGCATGAGACCTGTCAAAGGATTTACCCATAAATTTGTGAATTAACCTAAAATAATAAGCCTGTGACGTTCTCCAACCCGATCGCATCCCCGATTCCCATACAACAACATAATAGTCGTAGAAGGAAAGAAGGAGTACCTAGGGAGGAAGTTGTGATTAGGATATAATGTTATAGATAGAGTTGGTACTGTAAAACCCTGAAAGGTGGAGACATAGACCGTATTTCTATCATCTATTTCCGGGCAAAAGATCGACTAACGACTAATTCAAGTAATTAGTAAATAGATAGCATTCTAGCGATAGTCTTTCTGGAGTGTTCGACGGCAAAAGTCCGGCAAACACGCACGCTTGACGCCAGTTTTTCCCGGAACGTCAAAGAAAAGTTCTTTGTCGAAAGCATCCTCAGCTATAATCTGTGATTTAGATGGGGTGCGTTCAAAATAGGTAAAGTGTACTGTCACTGACCCCCCATTTTAAAGGGGTTTCCCAACATCCCGCAAGCTTATATAAGGAGACTACATATCTATGCCCCAGCTTGAGGCCAGCCCAACAATTGACTTTCAAACCGAAACTTACAAAGATGCTTACAGCCGCATCAACGCCATTGTGATTGAAGGCGAACAAGAAGCTCACGATAATTACCTGACACTGGCCGAACTGTTGGCGGACAAAAAAGCAGAGTTAGTTGGCTTGTCCAAGATGGAGAACCGCCACATGAAAGGCTTCCAAGCTTGTGGCAGGAATCTTAAAGTCACGCCCGACATGGCATTTGCCAAGCAGTTCTTTTCGGAATTGCACAGAAACTTCCAAACGGCAGCGGCCGAAGGTCAGATTGTAACTTGCTTGTTGATTCAATCGCTAATTATCGAGTGTTTTGCGATCGCAGCTTACAACATCTACATCCCCGTCGCCGATGACTTTGCTCGCAAAATCACCGAAGGCGTCGTCAAAGAAGAATACAGCCACCTCAACTTTGGGGAAGTCTGGCTGCAGGCTCACTTTGAGGAATCCAAAGCCGAACTCGAAGCTGCCAACCGCCAAAACCTGCCCATCATCTGGAGACTGCTAAACTCTGTCGCAGACGATGCCCGCGTCTTGGGAATGGAAAAAGACGCTTTAATCGAAGACTTTATGATTGCCTACGGCGAAGCCCTAGGCAACATAGGCTTTAACAACCGCGATATCATGCGGATGTCAGCACAAGGCCTCGCAGCCTAGTTAACTTGGAAATAAGGAATGGGAAAAAAATTAAAAATTAAAAATTAAAAATGGGATAACTCATTTTAAAATATAAATTTTTAATCTTCCCATCTTCCATCTTCCATCTTCCATCTTCCACCTTCCATCTTCCTTCATTTGACAACTTAATGTTTGGTCTAATCGGTCACTTAACCAGCTTAGAACACGCCCAATCAGTAGCTAACGAGCTGGGCTATCCAGAATATGCCGATCAAGGTCTCGATTTTTGGTGCAGCGCACCGCCCCAAATAGTTGATCAGATCACGGTAACAAGCATCACTGGACAAAAAATAGAAGGTCGCTATGTCGAGTCCTGTTTTTTGCCAGAAATGCTAGCAACTCGCCGGATTAAAGCAGCTACTCGCAAAATCCTTAATGCGATGGCACACGCTCAAAAAAACGGGATTAACATCACTGCTTTGGGCGGCTTTTCTTCGATCATTTTTGAGACTTTCAACTTGCAGCAAATTAAGCAAATTCGCAATCTCAAGTTGGAGTTTGAACGCTTCACCACTGGTAACACTCACACAGCTTACATCCTCTGCCGCCAAGTAGAAGAAGCAGCCCCTAAATTGGGGATTGAACTTTCAAAAGCCACGGTAGCGGTTTGTGGTGCTACTGGCGATATTGGCAGTGCTGTGTGTCGCTGGCTCAATGTTAAAACAAATGTAGCAGAATTGTTGCTCATCGCCCGCGACAAAGAACGATTGCAAGATTTGCAATCAGAATTGGGTCGAGGGAAAATTATGGACTTGGAAGAAGCCCTGCCCCAAGCGGATATTGTAGTCTGGGTAGCCAGTATGCCCAAGGGAGTAGAAATTGACCCTAAGACATTGAAGCAACCATGTTTATTGATTGACGGTGGCTATCCGAAAAATTTGGCAACTCAGGTTCAGCATCCCGGAATTTACGTACTCAATGGCGGCATTGTGGAGCATTCCCTCGATATTGAGTGGAAAATCATGAAGATTGTCAATATGGATGTGCCGGGCCGACAGTTGTTTGCCTGTTTTGCTGAATCAATGCTGCTGGAATTTGAAAAAATGTATACCAATTTTTCTTGGGGACGGAATCAAATTACTGTGGAAAAGATGGAGCAAATCGGTCATATTTCTGTCAAGCACGGTTTCAGACCTTTATTAATGTCAGTTTGATGTTAAAAGTCAACTGTTAAATTTGAAAATTTAATAGTTGACTTTTTATTTGGCATCAGAATAATATTTTTCGGAGTGCAGCGCTAGCTTCCGGCTCGCGCTATATGATAATGATGATGTGACCAAATTTGATCTCATACAAAATTTAAAATTCAAAACTTCCAAATTTCCTCTCTTTTTCAGCATCCCCTGACAGGGTAGGATCGGGAAATAGTCGATCGACTTTCACCTTAAAACCTTATAGAAATTATCAGCGTGCCAAACCCAGACCGTAAACCCTTACTCTTAGATTTTGAAAAGCCCCTGGCCGAACTCGAAACCCGAATTCACCAGATTCGCGAACTCGCCGCCGAAAACAGCGTCGATGTCACCGACGAAATTCGCAAACTCGAAGCGCGTTCCGCCCAACTGCGACAAGAAATTTTCAGCAGCTTGTCCCCCATGCAGCGGCTGCAACTGGCCCGTCACCCGCGCCGCCCCAGCACCCTCGATTACATTCAGGCAATTAGCGACGAGTGGCTCGAGCTTCACGGCGATCGGCGCGGCGGAGACGACCCGGCCCTCGTCGGCGGAATTGCCCGCATAGACGGGCGTCCCACAGTCATCATCGGCCATCAAAAAGGGCGCGACACAAAAGACAATATCGCCCGCAACTTCGGCATGGCTGCTCCCGGCGGCTACCGCAAAGCCCTGCGCTTGATGGAACACGCCGATCGCTTCTCCATGCCAATTTTCACCTTTATCGACACTCCGGGGGCTTGGGCGGGCTTAGAAGCAGAACAGCTCGGACAGGGAGAGGCGATCGCCTGTAACCTCCGCGAGATGTTTCGCCTCGACGTTCCCATTATTTGCACCGTCATCGGCGAAGGCGGATCCGGCGGCGCATTGGGTATCGGCGTCGGCGAGCGGCTGTTAATGTTAGAACATTCCGTCTACACCGTCGCCACCCCCGAAGCTTGCGCGGCGATTCTCTGGAAAGACTCCGGTAAAGCTAACTTGGCCGCAGAAGCTCTCAAAATCACTTCCTGGGATTTGAAAAACCTCGGCATTCTCGATCAAATAGTACCAGAGCCGATCGGCGGCGCTCACTCGAATCCCCTCAAAGCTGCCTCCATACTCAAACAAGCTTTGTTAGAAAACTTAGCAGAACTAACCCAGCTTACGGGTCAGCAGCGACGCGAACTCCGGTATCAAAAATTTCGCCACATCGGTGTATTCACTGAAATTGCGGCTTGAGCCGATCGATTCAGAGTTATCAGTTATGAGTTAAAAATTCTTAACTTTAAACTCATAACTCACAGCTCATTATTCTGCGGATCTGTCAGCAGTGTTATAATTTCTCAGGTGACACGGCTTAACAGTTCTTAATGTTTATCTCATAATTAACTGTTATCACCCGCAGCAGACAGTTGTCTAATTTGCCGATGAAGGCTGCAACGCTGTAGGGAGTTGCCGAGGGAAAGTATTAGGACATTGAATGAACCATCCAACAACAAAGCAGGCTCTGATTACCGGAGCCAGCAGCGGTATTGGCAAAGCGACGGCTCTAGCGTTCGCCGCCGAAGGCATAAATCTGGCCTTAGTTAGCCGAGAGTCGGAAAACTTAGAAGCCGTTGCCGCAGCGGCCCGAGCAGTCGGAGTGAAAGCAGAAGCTTATCCCTTAGACTTGGCAAAAATTGAGCAAGTGCAAAGCAGCATCAGCGCGATCGCAGCTCAATTGGGTGCCGTAGATATCCTGGTAAACAGCGCTGGCATGGGCTACACCGGCTCCTTGACGGAAACTTCCCTAACCGACTGGCAAAGCGTTCTAGACCTCAATCTGACTAGCGTTTGGCAGTGCATTTTAGGAGTTTTGCCCTCAATGCGCGATCGCCGATCGGGAATCATCATCAACGTTTCCTCGATCGCCGGCACCCAAACCTTCCCCAACTGGGGAGCCTACTGCGTTAGCAAATTTGGTCTCATGGCTTTGTCTAAAACCTTAGCCGCCGAAGAACGGGCTCACGGAATTCGCGTAACAGCAATCTGTCCGGGTTCTGTCAACACTCCTATGTGGGACACAGACACCGTGGACGCCGACTTCGATCGCAGCGCCATGTTAACCCCAGAAATCGTCGCCCAATCAATTCTGCACGCAGTTCAGTTACCAGCGAGTGCAGTAATTGAAGAAATCACGCTCATGTCCAACGCAGGAGTTTTGTGAACTTGAGATTTTAGACTGCTGGATTTTTCTCGAATTCAACAATCTTTGAATCTCTAGCTATAGCGGTTCTCAGATAAATGAGGTATACAGAAACCCTGTAATGTCAAGCTTTCCAGGTCAAAATTCGTACCTCACATTTTTGAGAAAGGCTATATATCCCCCAATCGAAAATCTAAAATCGAAAATCGAAAATCGATTCACCCTCACACCAACTTGTTATGACAATTGCATCTTCCGCCGATTCCAATGGGTCGAACTCTCTCTCGACTGACAGCATGAAACTGTTACAAACCGCAGACAACAACACCCCGCGCATCCCAACTCGACCCGATCGCAATTCCTCCCACGGTCAAGAATCCAGCGTGCCCAAACCATCAGAAGTAGGCATGGAAGAAATGATGGAGGCTGTTCGCACAATGCTGCTGGGAGTAGGAGAAGATCCTGAACGGGAAGGATTGCTCAAAACCCCAAAACGGGTAGCAGAAGCAATGCGGTTTCTCACCAGCGGTTACAGTCAATCCCTAGAAGAACTCCTCAACGGCGCTATCTTTGACGAAGGCCACAACGAAATGGTACTGGTACGAGACATCAGCGTATTCAGTATGTGCGAACACCATATGCTGCCGTTTATGGGTAGAGTTCATGTCGCTTACATTCCCAACCAAAAAGTAGTGGGATTGAGTAAATTAGCCCGAATTGCTGAAATGTACAGCCGCCGATTGCAGGTGCAAGAACGTTTGACACGCCAGATTGCTGAAGCAGTTCAGACAATATTGGAACCGCAGGGAGTAGCTGTAGTAATGGAAGCCAGCCATATGTGCATGACGATGCGGGGTGTGCAAAAACCTGGTGCTTGGACGGTTACGAGTGCCATGTTGGGCGTGTTTCAAGAGGAACAGAAAACTCGCGAAGAATTCCTGAATTTGATCCGCCACCAACCGGCATTCTTTTAGTCATTAGTTATTAGTCATTAGTCATTAGTCATTAGTCATTCACTTTTTTCTTGGTGGCTGTAATCAAGCATGAGGTCCAGAAACCGGGTTTTTTTTACGATATATTTCGTTACGCACCGTAAATTCGGTAAAAAACCCGGTTTCTTTGTCGGAGTGCGTCCAGGACCGATCTAAAATCTAAAATCGGATGACGATCGACTGATAAACCCATAAAATAGACGGGTGACTCATGACTTGTGACTAAATGAATCCTCCTATCAAATTCGGTACAGATGGCTGGCGCGGCATCATTGCTGACGATTTTACATTCGATCGCGTAGCGTTAGTCGCTCCCTTAGCGGCACAAGTTCTCGCACAAACCGGCAGCAGCGATGGCAGCAGCGGTACCGTAATTGTCGGTTACGACCGCCGATTTCTGGCTGAAGAATTTGCCTTCACAGCGGCTGTTGCCGTCCAAAACGCAGGATTTGACGTGCTGCTGAGCGAATCCTACGCCCCCACTCCAGCTTTCAGTTTAGCTGCCAAACAATTAAATGCTTTGGGTGCGATCGTCCTGACAGCCAGCCACAATCCCGGTGCATATTTAGGGTTAAAAGTCAAGGGCGGATTTGGCGGTTCAGTTTCGCCCGAAGTTACTCAACAGATAGAAGCAAAACTCGAAAATCCGGCGGCAATTTCAGCAACTCCCGGCAAATTGGATAATTTCAATCCTTGGCCAGCTTACTGCAAAACCTTGCGGGAAATGGTAGATATTGAGGCGATTAAAGAAGCGATCGCCAGCGGCAAAATTACAGTATTTGTAGATGTAATGCACGGGGCCGCAGCAGGAGGACTAGCTCAAATTTTAGAAGAAACAGTACATGAAGTCAACAGCGATCGAGATCCGCTGTTTGGTGGCGGTGCACCGGAACCTTTGCCGCGCTACCTGTCGCAGTTATTTCGGGTGATGCGTACTCACCAGCGAAAAAGTTCTGGTTTGTCCATTGGATTTGTATTTGACGGAGATAGCGATCGAATTGCAGCCGTTGACTCTAGCGGCAACTTCCTCAGTTCACAAATCCTAGTTCCCATCTTAATCGAACATTTAGCTTCACGGCGCGGCTGGACCGGGGAAGTCATCAAAACAGTCAGCGGTTCAGACATAATTCCTAAAATTGCCAAGCTGTACGACTTGCCATTATTTGAAACGCCGATCGGTTACAAGTATATAGCCGATCGAATGTTGACCACCCAAGTCTTAGTCGGCGGCGAAGAATCGGGAGGAATTGGCTACGGTACACACATACCCGAACGAGATGCTTTGCTGTCAGCGCTGTACTTATTAGAAGCAGTTGTCAAATCCGGCGAAGACTTAAGCGAAATTTACAGCCGACTGCAACAAGAAACAAGCTTTACTTCAGCGTATGACAGAATAGACTTGCACCTAGCAAACATGGAAGAAAGGTCGCGTTTGCTGTCCCTGCTGCAAAATCAACCCTTAACAGAAATCGCCGGCAAAGCAGTTGTAGATTGCAACAAAGTGGACGGATATAAATTTCGTTTAGCAGACGGAAGTTGGCTGTTAATTCGGTTTAGCGGAACCGAACCAGTGTTGCGGCTGTATTCAGAAGCAGCGACATTGAAAGAAGTCATGAAAAACTTAAACTGGGCGAAAAATTGGGCGCATAATTAATCGGACTTTTCCACCGCAGATCAACGCAGATGAACGCAGATGACTCGATCTCAAATCTCTCTTTCTCTGCGTCCTCTGCGCCCTCTGCGGTCAAAAAATCTTGTTCAGAAATCAAATAGTATGGCGGCTATATCAGGTTAATTTTAGGATAAAAGCAAATGGCATACAGCGATTTCAGCCTTGCGAGAGTCAAAAAAGATTTTGGATTAACCTTAGATGAAACTCGCAATTTATTTGCCGACACAAAACCAGTTTCACCATCAGAAATTTTAACAACAATCCTGATTGATTATGTACCGCTAGCAACTTTTATTTCCACAGAAAAAGCTCGTTCAGAATTTTTGATTGCGCCGATATTAGCAGAAGTCCGGCGATTGTTAAACAAACGAGTTTCTCTTTTTTCCGGTAAGGATTTTACTGTCGATCCAGAAAGAGGTTTGCAAGGATTTTGCGATTATATTATTAGCGGTTCTTCAGAACAATTGTTCATCAGTGCTCCGGTTATAACAATTTTTGAGGCAAAAAAGGAAGATATCATTGGGGGTTTGGGTCAATGCGTAGCGGCAATGGTAGCGGCCCAATGTTTCAATCAAAACCAAGACACTGAGGTCGATCGCATTTACGGCGCGGTGACGACGGGAACTAACTGGAAATTCTTGATTTTGGAGGAAACTACTGTTTATATCGATCCGATTGAATACTATATTCAAGATGTTGATAAGATTTTGGGAATTTTGTTGCAACCATTTTTCCAATCTTTTGTTAATATAGAGCCGTAAGTTTTAATAGAAATAATGACCGATCGCAAATTGCTAGTTGTCGCTACGGGCAATCCGGGTAAACTCAAGGAAATGCAAGTTTATCTTCAGGATTTGGGATGGAAATTGGATCTCAAACCGGAAGAGTTGGACATCGAGGAAACAGGCGAAACTTTTATTGCTAATGCTTGCTTGAAGGCGTCTGAAGTCGCAAAAGCAACGGGCAAATGGTCGATCGCCGATGATTCTGGTTTAATGGTAGATGCACTCAACGGCCAACCTGGGATTTACTCCGCGCGCTACGGGAAAACCGATGCTGACAGGATATCTCGACTTCTCAAAGAATTGGGAAGCGAACAAAACCGGGAAGCACAATTTGTTTGCGCGATCGCGATCGCCCGTCCCGACGGTACAATTGCCCTGCAAGTAGAAGGAATTTGCCGAGGCGAAATCCTGCACACTCCTCGCGGTACGGGAGGTTTCGGATATGACCCCATTTTCTACGTACCCGCACAGCAACAGACTTTTGCCGAAATGACACCGGATATCAAGCGATCGCACTCTCACCGCGGCCGAGCCTTCCACGCTCTCATACCACAAATGGCGAACCTTGTCAACCCCTAACGAGTAAAAAAGCCAAAACCGGGGGGAACTGTGGCATTGGATATTGACACTTAGGTATCAGAACTAAACAGGAAATAGGTTTTTCCTGGGCAAAGACCAGTTACCAAAGACCAATGCCCAATGCTCAATGCCCCAGTATCTTAGATAGCCTCCAAGTTCTTTTCTCCAGTCCGAATCCGAATAATTTGTTCTACAGGAGAGATGAAAATCTTGCCGTCGCCAATCTCGCCCGTGCGGGAAGCCGCGATAATTTTATCAACCACCATGTCAACCTGATCGTTTTCCACAACAATCTCGACCTTGAGCTTTTGCAAGAACTCAACGGTGTACTCAGAACCGCGATAGCGTTCTGTCATGCCCTTCTGACGGCCAAAACCTCTAACTTCAGAAACAGTCATCCCCACAATACCAGCATTGACGAGTGCGATTTTCACTTCGTCTAGTTTAAAGGGGCGAATAATAGCTTCAACCTTTTTCAAGTTTTTCACTCCTAACAGTTAGTACCTTCGTTATATTACTTAAATCGCGTGACATCTTTTAATATCACTGCTAGTATTAAGTATTTTGTAAAATATACTACCTTATTTTGTACTCGCGATGAGAGGCACGCCAATCTTTAACAATATTCTCCCATTGGCCCGAGGCGCGGGCTCTCCGCTCCGATAGATCGCGGTAGAGTGAAAAAGACCCAAGCCCTCCGCCACGGATCTGCTAAAACAGAAAAAGAACCCAGGAGACAGGAGTTTTCCGAGTTTCCGCTTTGCTATGTCAGATTTGCACATATTGCTGAAAACTATAATTGCCAGAGGCGGTCAGTTAAACTATTCTTATGCACCCAGCCAGCCCTCCCCCTGACCGCAGCGGGCTTGATGCCCTACTGAGAAATCGCCCCTTCCTCGCCTTGTGGACGGGCCAGTTATTGGCCCAAGTGGCGGATAAAATCTTTTACGTATTGCTGATTATTCTGCTGAAAACCGGCGACTACCGACCCTGGCCGGTTTCTTGGCAACATTCGGAAAATTCTATGCTGTCAGCGGTGATGATCGCCTACACCGTGCCAGCGATCGTCTTTGGTTCCGTAGCCGGTATCGTGGTAGACCGCTTTTCCAAAAAGCAAATGCTGGTCGCCTGCAACGTGATTCGAGCCGGGTTGATTGTAGCTTTGCCGTTTTTGCCCAAAGCTTTTGTGGTTTTGTTGACAATGACGTTTTTAATCTCTACCGTAACGCAATTTTTTGCTCCTGCAGAAGCGGCCGCCGTCCCCCTGGCTGTGGGGCGAGAGGGACTGATGTCGGCAAATGCTCTGTTCGCCTCGTCCACAATGGGCGGGATCATTATTGGGATGACGATCGGCGAACCGCTGTTTAGTTGGGTCAAACACAGCTTCGGATCAGCTTCTCAAGAGTTTTTGCTGGGCGGGTTGTACCTGATATCAGCAGGTTTGATCTATGCCATGCAGATCAAAGAAGGTCATGTCGGCAGCAGTGGCAAAAACGTCCATCCTTGGCAAGACCTCAAGGAAGGTTTGCGGTATGTGAAACACAATCACCTTGTCAGCAACGCGATGGTGCAGTTGACCATTTTGTATTCCGTGTTTGCGGCGCTTCAGGTGCTGGCGATCGCGCTTTCAGGCAAAATAGGTCTCAAAGAAACTCAATTTGGCTTTTTACTCGCTGCAGCGGGAATTGGAATGGTCTTCGGCGCAGCCTTTTTGGGACATTGGGGTCATCGAATGCACCACAAACCTCTGCCTTTAATCGGTTTCTTGATGATGGGTTTTGTATTAGCAATGTTTGCCTTTGCCAGACACCTTTGGGTGGGATTCGGATTGAGCGCTCTGTTCGGTTTTGGTGCTTCCTTAATTAACGGCCCGATGCAGGCTCTGATTCAAGAAAAAACTCCCGAATCTATGCGGGGTAAAGTCTTTGGATTTGAAAACAATGCGATTAATATTGCTCTGAGCCTGCCTTTAGCACTGACTGGCCCGCTAACGGATGCTGTCAGTAATGCCGTCGGCGACGATGACTTGGGCTTGCGGATCGTGTTGCTGGGTTTGGGCTTTTTGGTCTCGGTGATGGGCATGGCAGCTTGGAAACATACTCGCAAAGTCTTGCAGGATGTTCTCTGAACTTTGCCAAGAAGGAAGAAGCAAGAGGGCTTGGTTTTCGCGATCGATCCATAACATAGCAACCGCCCTGATGATTAGGACGTTCTTAATTGCTCAAACGATTAGTTTTTCTTGTCGAATGCCGAATCAAGAATGCTATAGAAGCGTCATATCACGGTAAACCGACATAGAGGCAGCGATTTCCTCTGTGTCTTTCTTCCTCTGCTGTTCCACAATTTATCGCTCGGACACCGCCCGCTCGCCAAACTTTTTGTAAAATATCAGCAGTCAAATTTTCAGAATTTGACTATTGAGATTAAAGTAGTATTATAAAACATCATTAAGATTGTAAACATCAATAGACAATGGTAGTATCATATAGTCAGATGATTAATGCCGATGCTAACGGGTCTTATAATATTTTGAGAAAAGCAATCCCAAATGCGTTTAGCGATGGGATAGGGAGCTGCGTAGTTCAGCCGAGGCGGGTTAATCCGCTTAAAGTAAAAGCGAAAGGGGAGGGACTTCATGCCTCCCACGTCATGTAATATAGCAATCCTCGCATCAGTTGTAAAAATATGTAGGGGTAGTGCTACCCCTACTCCCCGTGCCTACCCCAGCCTGCATCGGTGCAACCGGGCGTGGGGAGATCCCCTACAAGAATTACACAAATCATTTAGGATTGCTATAGATGACTATAGTTTTACAAGCTATAAAAGCTTTCATTAAAAAACATAATTAGTTTAAGGAAGGAAATACTGTGCAACTAAAAACTAAAGTGACAATCAGGCGTGCAACTGGTGGATTTGCTCTGATTGACAGCTTGATCCGCCACGGTGTCAAGCATATTTTTGGTTATCCCGGCGGCGCAATTCTGCCACTTTACGACGAACTCTACCGCGCCGAAGAAACTGGCGCTATCAAACATATTCTGGTGCGCCACGAACAAGGCGCGGCTCACGCGGCTGACGGATACGCCCGCGCTACGGGCAAAGTTGGAGTTTGTTTTGCTACTTCGGGCCCCGGCGCAACTAATTTAGTGACGGGGATTGCGACGGCCCACATGGATTCGATCCCGATGGTAATTATTACCGGTCAGGTGCCCCGTGCGGCGATCGGCACTGATGCGTTTCAGGAAACAGATATTTACGGGATTACCCTGCCAATTGTCAAGCATTCCTATGTAGTACGCGACCCCAGAGATATGGCGCGAATTGTGGCAGAAGCTTTCCACATCGCCAGTACAGGGCGGCCGGGGCCAGTCTTGGTTGATGTACCCAAGGATGTGGGTTTAGAAGAATTTGACTATCTGCCCGTGGAACCCGGATCGGTGAGAATTCCGGGCTACCGCCCGACGGTGAAGGGAAATCCTCGGCAGATTAATCAAGCAATCTATTTGCTGCAGGAAGCAAAGCGTCCTTTGCTGTATGTGGGCGGCGGGGCGATCGCAGCGGGGGCCCACGAGGAAATTAAGGAACTCGCCGAACTTTTCCAATTGCCGGTGACGACAACGCTGATGGGCAAAGGTGCCTTTGACGAAAACCATCCTTTGTCGGTGAAAATGCTGGGGATGCACGGCACTGCTTACGCTAATTTTGCCGTTACCGAGTGCGATTTGCTGATTGCTGTGGGGGCGAGGTTTGACGATCGCGTGACGGGCAAATTAGACGAGTTTGCCGCGCGCGCTAAGGTGATTCACATCGATATCGACCCGGCGGAAGTCGGCAAAAATCGCGGCCCTGACGTGCCGATTGTCGGAGATGTCCGCCAAGTTTTGCTCGATTTGCTGCGCCGCTGTCGGGAAACTGGAGTTTCGGGGAAGGCCGGACAGACTGCGGAATGGCTGCACAGGATCGATCGCTGGAAACAGGACTATCCGTTAGTTGTGCCTCATTACCCAGACATTTTGTCTCCGCAAGAGGTGATTTCTCAGTTGGCTACTCAAGCGCCGGATGCTTACTACACAACAGATGTCGGTCAACATCAAATGTGGTCGGCTCAATTTTTGAACAACGGGCCGCGCCGCTGGATTTCGAGCGCTGGTTTGGGCACGATGGGTTTCGGGGTGCCGGCGGCGATGGGCGCGAAAATGGCGCTACCCAATGAGCAAGTGATTTGTATTGCTGGCGATGCTAGCGTGCAAATGAATATTCAAGAATTGGGCACTTTAGCACAATACGGCATTAATGTCAAGATTGTGATTGTAAATAACGGCTGGCAGGGAATGGTGCGGCAGTGGCAGCAGGCGTTCTACGGGGAGCGTTATTCGTCGTCGAATATGACCGTGGGGATGCCGGATTTTGTGATGCTGGCTGAAGCTTATGGCGTGAAGGGGATGCTGGTTTCGCGGCCGGAGGAACTCAAAGATGCGATCGGTCAAATGCTCGCTCACGAGGGCCCGGTGCTGATGAACGTGAAGGTGACGAGGGACGAAAACTGCTATCCGATGGTAGTTCCAGGTAAGAGCAACGCTCAAATGGTTGGTTTGCCCGATCGTAGCAAGTTGCAATCTGCGGAGTTGATTTATTGTCCAAGTTGCGGCGCGAAGAATGTTTCGACGAATAAGTTTTGTCCTGAGTGCGGGACAAAAGTTTAACGAGTTTTGAGTGGGGACTTAGGCAGTGCCTATTAGTCTCAACTTAAGGTCAAACGTAGTCATAGACTGCTGTTTATCATCGAGGCCAGATCCCCCCTAGCCCCCCTTAAGAAGGGGGGGACAAGAGTCCGATCAAAGTCAACCCCTACTCCCCTTTTTAAGGGGGATTTAGGGGGATCTGGCCTCGGATAAAAGCGAGAGATATCAAAGGTTTCAGACTTAAGTTGACACGATGAAAGGCAATGCGATGTCCTTACCCGGCTCTGCTGTTTCACGTTTAACACCATATCCGCTGGCATCGCATCGAGAGCTTTAATCTCTAATCTCTAAGCATATTTTATGAGCCAGTGTCTCAACCCTGATTGCCTATTCCAAAACCCGTCTGGCTATACAAAATTTTGTCAAAAATGCGGGAATAAACTGCTATTGGGCGATCGCTACGGAGCCCAAAAAATTATTGGACAAGGGGGATTTGGGCGCACTTTTCTAGCTATTGACGAGTATAAACCATCAAAACCTCCCTGCGTTATTAAACAATTCTACCCCCAACTTCAAGGCACTTCTAGTATCCAGAAAGCTGCTGAGTTATTTGAGCTGGAAGCAGTACGCCTAGAACAGTTGGGTAAACATTCTCAAATTCCCGACTTATTAGCATATTTTAGTCAAGATGGACGGCAGTATTTAGTCCAAGAATTCATCGACGGTGAAAATTTAGCCCAAACACTAGAATCTAAGGGATATTTTAGCGAAACGCAGATTCGCGACTTGCTTAA
Organism: Microcoleus sp. Z1_B2; assembly: GCF_036700325.1. Classification (NCBI taxonomy): domain Bacteria; kingdom Bacillati; phylum Cyanobacteriota; class Cyanophyceae; order Oscillatoriales; family Microcoleaceae; genus Microcoleus; species Microcoleus sp. Z1_B2. Next base: position 38,042 of record NZ_JAUBOQ010000018.1, on the reverse strand, counting down.
TAATTTATTGCCAGTATTAGAGTTCATTCATTCCCGCCAAGTAATTCACCGGGATATCAAGCTAGAAAATATTATTCTCAGACAAGATGGGCAACTGGTTTTAGTTGACTTTGGAGCCGCGAAATATGCGACACAAACTGCTTTATCTGTAACGGGAACGGTGATCGGGACTGCTGGATATACGGCACCGGAACAAGCAGCGGGCAAAGCCATTTATCCTAGTGATATTTATAGTCTGGGTGTCACTTGTCTGTATCTGTTAACTCAGGTTGAACCGATTGATTTATTCGATACAAGTGAGATGGAGTGGGTGTGGCGACAACACTTAAAAGCATCTGTCAGTTCGGAACTGGGTCTGATTTTAGATAAAATGATACTACCTGCTAGTAAGCGACGTTATCAATCTCCTACTGAAGTTTTGCAGGCTCTTGGTACTCAATCACCTCAACCATCACCTCCAATACCTCCACCGCCACGTCACACATCACCTCAGCCATTACCTCAACCATTACCAGACTCCCTTAAATCGGCCCGGGGTGTTGACTATACTGATCTGCGGGATTTATTGGCGGCGGGGGAGTGGGAAGAGGCGGATTGGGAAACGCTGAAGGTGATGCTGAAAGCTGCTAGACGGGAGAAGGAAGGTTATTTGGAGCGGGAATCAATTGATAATTTTCCTTGCGATGATTTACGGACGATCGACCAGTTGTGGGTAAAATACAGTCAGGGTCGTTTCGGCTTTAGTGTCCAGAAACAAATCTGGTGGGAAGTACGCGGTAAAGAAGATTGGGAGGTTGAAGACGACCTGGCCGATCGCCTCGGTTGGCGAAAAGGAGGAACTTGGTTGGACTTAGAGTACCTGACCTTTAATCTCAGAGCAGAGCATGGCCACCTCCCGACGGGGTTGGCGGTCTGGGCGGTCCGGCCGTGGCAGGGCGGCGTGCTCGTTGGGCGTACGTTGATGGTAGGGTTATTGGATTGGGAAGGATTCTTCTCTCGCGTCGAGAGTTGTAATCTGTAACCTATAACGATTTCAGCCCCTTGTCAAGTCTTTTTTATCGAACCTTTTTTTACGAAGTTATAGGCTTTTCGTCATTTCATTACCTGCTACGTCACTCGTATAACTGTACTCATCTATTGAATTACCTGAAAGAGGGTAAGGTAGGCTCACTCATCAAACAACAGAGTCGCGAATTTTGGGTCATAGCAGTTAGCCAAAGAAACCGGGTTTTTTACCTAATTTGTGGGTGACAACGAAAGATTTTCGTAAAAGAACCCGGTTTCTGACCACCCGTGGGTATCAACTAATGCGCTATGCCATTGTGATTGAAAAAACACCCAATAATTATTCAGCTTACGCACCCGATTTGCCCGGATGTGCAGCCACAGGCGCTACCCTTGCGGAAGTACAGCAGCAAATTAAAGAAGCAATCGAATTTCACTTAGAAGGATTGCGAGAAGAAGGTTTACCGATTCCCGAACCAACTACGCTTTGTGACTATGTAGAAGCACGGTAGTAGGGCACAATATTTCATAAATTAAGCAGAAATAAAAGCTGATTTAGGCGCAAAACAAGCAGCGCAATAAATCCGAGGACTTGCATTCCTCACTACAAAAGTTTTTTATTAATAGTAATTGACCGAACATAAAATCAAACATAAGTATTTGATGCCAATAAAGTTTTTATATGAAAAAAAAATGCAGGAGTAACAAATGAATCTTTATTTGGGAATAGATTTCGGCACGAGTGGCGCGCGATCGACTGTCATAGACTCCCACGGTACAATACATTGTGAGACAGAATATACTTTTGCCAACAACGGGCAACAACAGCCTGAATTGCCCTCGGTGTGGCAAAATGCGCTGTGGGATTCGATCGAGCAAATTCCCCCAGCAATCCGCAATCAGGTAAGGGCGATCGCCCTTGACGGCACATCTTCCACTGTCATGCTGTGCAATACCGACGGTATACCAGTATGCGAGCCGATTTTATACAATGATGCGCGCGGTGCAGCGGTGACAGAGAGGTTGCGGGCGATCGCCCCCGACAACCACACAGTAATAAGCGCTACATCGAGTCTGGCAAAACTCCTGTGGTTGCAGGAGGGCGGGCACGGGGGCACCGCCCCTACATTTTTCCTGCATCAAGCTGACTGGCTGGCCTTTCTGCTGCACGGAAAATTGGGAATTAGCGACTATCACAATGCTTTGAAACTCGGTTTCGATGTTGATACTTTGTGCTATCCGAATTGGCTGATAGAGGGAATTGCGGGCGCTGCAACTCCTGAATTGCCACAAGTTGTCGCACCGGGCACGCCTGTGGGGGAAGTGAGTGCTCAAGTGGGCGATCGCTTCGGTTTTTCCCGCGATTGTATGGTTTGTGCTGGTACAACCGATAGCATTGCCGCATTTTTAGCAAGCGGTGTCAATTTACCAGGGGAAGCAGTAACTTCTCTCGGTTCTACACTAGCAGTCAAACTGTTAAGTCATACCCGCGTAGATGATTCTAGATACGGGATTTACAGCCATAAATTAGGCGATTTGTGGTTAGTTGGAGGTGCTTCTAATACCGGAGGTGCGGTGCTGCGACACTTTTTTACTGATGTTGAGTTGGATAATTATAGCACACAAATTGATCCAGAACAAGAGAGTTTGCTGGATTATTACCCATTGTTGAAAAAGGGCGATCGCTTTCCGATTAATGACCCGAATTTGCCGCCACGACTCGAACCGCGCCCAACTGATTCAGTGGAATTTCTGCACGGTTTGCTAGAAAGCATAGCGCGGATTGAAGCGCGGGGATATCAATTATTGCAAGAATTGGGTGCAACTCCTTTAACAAAGGTTTATACTGCTGGCGGCGGGGCGAAAAATTCGGTTTGGAGTGCGATTAGAAAGCGTTATTTAAAAGTGCCTGTAGTAACGCCAATTCATACTGCGGCTGCTTATGGAAGTGCGTTATTGGCGAAGCAGGGAACGCAAATTTAAAGGTGGTAAATTTGGACTGATATCGCTATCGATTAAAACTAAAATGAGAGGAAGCAAACATTCTGATATATTGTTTTAAGTTGTTATCCCTAAAAATTAAGGACAATGGCAAAGCTACCTGATGACATCCTGAACACAATTTTCACATTGCAGCGGCGGCTAGTGGAAATCCTCAACGAAACAACCGCCACAGAATATATATTCATGCAGCAGTTTGGCGAGACAGAAGCGACACTCCCCGAACTAGAATCCCTGGATAATATTAAGGAAAGGTTGAGAACCTCTTACAATCGTTTGTACAGGCTTTTGCAGCAGGTGGCAGAATCTCAACCCGCTGCGACTGCGGATACGTTAAACTTTCTGTATGGAACGATAGAAGACGGAGAGGCAATTGTCGATGCCTCAGCAGCAAGCATTCAAGAAATCAAAATGGATTGGAACTTACGATGAATCAACAACCTAGAATCCCCGACGCTGAAACCAGAAAGCGACACGTTGAAAAGATGCGTGAAGTCTGCCGACAGTTGGACGCTTTCAATTTGAAGTTAGATGAAGCGATTGCCATATTTGAAGCTGATAACCGCCGCCAGCGTCGAGAACGTTTGGCGGGTAAATACAGGCGTGTGGAATCTCAGGTAGTCGAATAAGATATGAGATGTTGCATCATTGTTAATAAGTCTTTTATGAACAGGCTTTTCGGCCTGTTCCACAAAGAGTGAATTTTCTTGTGGAACAGGCATCTTGCGATGTTGCATTATTGTTAATAAGTCTTTTATGAACAGGCTTTTCGGCCTGTTCCACAAAGAGTGAATTTTCTTGTGGAACAGGCCGAAAAGCCTGTTCTTGAAAATGGTGCAAGATGTGAGATAAGATCGATCGAGGGGCGATTCCCTACGGGAGAGTCTTGAATCATTTCTTTTGAGTCCCCTCTGTTCGGACGCAAGGTTGTGTAGTAACGGTTTTAACCGCCGACTCCTATCGGGAGTTTTCAACACTTTTTTATTACACTCGCTGCAACTTAGCTGTTCTCGGATCGATGATTTTTCGACCCAAACCCGAAAACTTAATTGCCAGATTAGTTCTCTCGCCTTCCCCCAAAACATGGGTAATTTCTCCAACTCCAAAAGCATGATGAAAAACCCGATCGCCCGTTTTCCACTCTGCCGATTGAGAATTCCCAGAATTAGCTGCTGAATTATTAGTTTTTCCCTTGGAAACAGCCGTTTTCCCCGCTTTAGTTTTCTTCGCACTTCCCGCCAGCAAATGTGTCGGCAATTCCCCTAAGAATAGCGAAGGGGTGCAGTGTTCCCGGTAGCCTCCCCAGAGGCGGCGTTCGCGAGTGTGGGTAAGAAATAGCAATTCCTGGGCGCGAGTGATGCCGACGTAGCACAAACGGCGTTCTTCTTCGATCGCTTTCGGGTCGTCCAAACTGCGGAAATTCGGAAATAAACCCTGTTCCATCCCGACTAAAAATACCACGGGAAATTCTAATCCTTTTGCGGAGTGCAGCGTCATCAGCGACACGCGGGAATCTTCTTCCTGCAAGTCATCTAAATCGGATGCTAAAGATGCTTTTGCTAAAAACGATGTCAGCGTCGGTTCTTCGTTTTGTTCTTCAAATTGCAGCACTGCATTGTACAATTCTCTGACGTTTTCTATGCGATTTTCTGCTTCCTCGGTTCCTTGATTTTTCAAATCTTGAATGTAGCCTGAATCTTGGATAATTCCTTGGACAATTTGCGAAGCCGGCAGAGTTTCAACTTGCGATTGCCAACGACCAATCATTTCGGCAAACTTAATAATAGCTTTTGCCGATCGCCCTGCTAGAGTATTGACAGAAGATTCATCGCTGAGGATTTCCCACAACGGAATGCCCAATTGAGTTGCAGCGTCTTCGATTTTGGAAAATGTGGTATCACCAATGCCGCGACGGGGAGTATTGATGATGCGTTTGAGGCTGACGCTATCGTCGGGATTGGCAAGCGCCCGCAGGTATGCTAGGATATCTTTGATTTCTTTGCGATCGTAAAACTTGAGACCGCCGACAATATTGTAAGGAATGTCTAAACGCATTAACGCTTCTTCAAAGGAGCGAGATTGAGCGTTTGTGCGGTAGAGAATCGCAAAGTTACTGCCGTTTTCGTATTCGGAGTTTTGGCGCTTTAAGGAATGAATTTGACCTGCTACAAATTCCGCTTCATCTAATTCGTTGTCGGCGCGCCAGACAACAATCGGAGCTCCCGGTTCGCGAGTCGGGCGCAGAATTTTTTCGATGCGTTCGGTATTGTGTTCTATCAAGTGGTTTGCGACTTGCAGGATGTTTTCGCGCGATCGATAATTTTCCTCTAATTTTACCATCGTCTGAGTTTTCTCGTCAGACAAACCATCTCCAAAATCCTCTTGAAATTCCAGCAATATGGTATAATCTGCCATCCGAAAGCTGTAAATTGATTGATCGACATCGCCCACGACAAAAATCGAGCGGTTTTGCCATTTATCGAAGTTTTTCGGGTCGGCGTTATTTGTCACCAACATCCGAATCAAATCGTATTGAGTGCGGTTGGTATCTTGGTATTCGTCAACTAAAATATGGCAAAACTTTTTATGCCAGTAACTTAATACTTGCTCGTTTTGGCTCAAAAGTTTAACGGGAACGAGGATTAAGTCGTCAAAATCAAGGGCATTGTTGGCTGCTAAAGCGTCTTGATAGCGACTGTAAACATCCGCAATCACCCGACCTCGATAATCCGGTTCTGCTGCTTGGTACTCTTGAGGCGAAAAACCTTTATTTTTAGCGTTGCTGATGATATAGCGGACTTTTCGAGGGTCAAATTTCTTGTCGTCAAGGTTCAGGATTTTGGTGACGATTTGTTTAACGAGACTTTGAGCATCTGACTCGTCAAAAATCGAAAAGTTTTTCTTCCACTGCCGGCCTTTTTCGTCTTGGTATTTTTCAATATCGTAGCGGAGAATGCGGCCGCACAAAGAGTGAAAAGTCCCCATCCAAATGTGTTTGGTAATTCTTTGGTAAATTTGCGATCGCAATTTCGTTTGCACATCCGGTGCTAAGTCTACCAAAGGTTTGCCATATTCCGCTTCAGCTTGCTGAGTTGCCAGCAATTTCTCAATTCTTTCTTTCATCTCCCTGGCGGCTTTATTTGTAAATGTCACCGCCAGAATATTTTCGGGATCGACTCGATGGGTGCGAACTAAGTTAGCAACTCGGTAAGTTAGAGCTCTGGTTTTGCCGGAACCAGCGCCCGCTACTACTAACAGCGGCCCGTTATAATGGGCGACTGCTTGGCGCTGAGATGGGTTGAGGTGGCTGAGGAAATCAGTGGTTTGAGTCATAGCTAGAAAGTTAGTTTAATTTTTTAAGGGGTAAATAATACTTGGTATGCGATACCGCGAGTTCTTTTAACCTAATGTGTACCTAGCGCACCCTATATTATAACTAGAATGGTAATTTTTAAAACTTTAAATATTTTTGGAGCCAGCGAGTTGTTTCAGGTAAGGTGCTGGGCGCGCACGCTACACAATAACTAGATAGGTAATTGTTTTTAACGTTTAAATATCCGTGTCAGCCACATTGCTGCTAATATTCCTAAGCCAATCCAGATGGCAATAATTACAACAGCGGCCGCCCTATTTATCGGTTTTCCTCGCTCTATTTCTGCGGCTGCTTTTTCCCGACACTCTGCTAAAACCTGTGGCGGAATCATCTTGAGTACCAGCCAAATTCCCAAAGGTACAATTATCAAATCGTCTAAGTAGCCGAGAATCGGTATGAAATCAGGAATTAAGTCGATCGGGCTAAAAGCGTAGGCCACCGTAAGCCCTGCTAAAATTCTGGCGTACCAAGGTACTCTCTGGTCTGTACTGGCTAAATAAACAGCGTAAGTCTCTTTTTTGAGTCGGCGGGTACCTTGTTTTAACCATTGCATATAATGACTAATGACTAATGACTAATGACTAATGACTAATGACTAATCACTAATCACTAATGACTAATACTTTTTTAGTTGCTAAAAATGTAACAACCCGGATATTTAGCACTTTCAGTGGGAAGGTAAAGTATAGCATCTGTTGTATGTGAGGAGAATCAAGTTTATGAGTTCAAATTTGCAACGTGGCGATCGCATTAATTTCCGCAGTCTGGTAACAGCGTTGTGTTTAACCTTAACTCTCGTTAGTTTTGTGAGATTAGATCCGGCGGTGGCTCAAGAACAGCGGATCAGAACGCTGAGTGTTACTGGGCGGGGTGTGGAAGCGATTCCCACAACCCAAACGCAAGTGCGGCTGGGGGTTGAGGTGCAGGGGAAAACGGCTGCCGAGGTGCAGCAGGAAGCGGCGAGGCGATCGTCCGCTGTGGTAGAGTTGCTGCGATCGCGCCAAGTCGAAAAACTCGAAACTGCCGGCATCACCCTCAATCCCATTTATAACTACGACAACAACCAACAGCGCTTGACAGGTTATACGGCGACGAATACCGTCAGTTTTCGGATTAATACTGCATCTGCCGGCACTTTGCTCGACGATGCGGTGAATGCCGGAGCCACACGCATCGACGGCGTGAGTTTTGCCGCCACCGAAAGTGCGATCGAATCTGCTCGAAAACAAGCACTCAAAAAAGCCACTCAAGATGCTCAAGCCCAAGCGGATGCAGTCTTTAGCGCCCTCAACCTGAAGCGGGGAGAGATTCTGGGCATTCAAGTCAACGGTGCGATCGCGCCGCCTCCTATGTACCGGCAATTGGCTGGTGATCGCATGGCTGCTGCTGATGCTACAACGCCTGTGGTGGGAGGGGAACAGCAGGTAGAAGCTTCTGTGACTTTGCAATTTGGATATTAATAATATAGTTAGGGGTTGAACTGGCCACCTCAGCTTGACCCTAACTATTTCTCGATTTATCAAGCAGCTTTTTCTACAAAAAACTTTAGCCGTTTTAACCACTTCTGCCAGTAGTCTAGAAACGAAATCTCTCCTTCTTCAGGGGGAGAGTTCCTCAATAAATAGACTCTCTGTTAAACCGTAGGCGATCGCATTTCTCATACACAGAAAAGAGTGGACTCTTTTCTCAGATCCACTCTTTGTTAAACTCTCTTAGCCCTAGCTTTAACAAGCTAGAGTTAAGTCCTTACTTTACCTAGTCCTTAATGATTCTCTTGTCATGAATGACCACTTGATCCTTGAGTTTAGGAGTGCCGGAGATGTGAATATCCGTATCCATATTTTCCTCGGTGGATTCGGCTAGATATTGGGCAGATGACTTAAAATCGTGCGCTGCACGTTTAGCAGATTCGGCTGCATTTTGGGCCGATGAGTTAAAACCATGCCCTGCACCTTGAGGAGATGGGGTTGCATTTTGGGCAGAGGACCTAAAATCAGGCACTGGAGGTTTAGCAGATTCGGCTGCATTTTGGGCAGATGATTTAAAATCATGCGCTGCATCTTTAGCAGATTCGGTTGCATTTTGGGCAGATGACTTAACATCCTGCTTAACATCCTGCGCTGCACGTTTAGCAGATTCTGCAGCATTTTGGGCAGATGACTTAACATCCTGCGCTGCAACTTTGGCAGATTCAGCGGCGCTTTGAGCAGATGACTTCATTGATTCCGCTGCACTCTTACCAGATGACTTAAGCGATTCGGCTGCGCTTTTTATAGATGGCTCAACTGCTTTCGCTGTATCTTTTACAGTCGATCTCAGATCCTTAGTTGCCCCCTCAATTTCCTGAGCTACAGCTTTGGCAGAAGGCTTAACTTCATCAGCAGTACTCTTAATAGAATCCGCTGCACTTTGTATAGAAGGCTTGATACCTTCGACTGTCTGCTTGACTGAATCTTTTACTTCTCTAATCGTAGGTTTGACTTCCTCGGATGCGCTCTTGACTGCATCTACTACAGAAGGCTTGGCTTCCTTAACTGTCCGATCGACAGATTCGGCTATACTTTTAATCGAAGGCTTGGTTTCCTCAACAGTCTCCTTGACTGCTTCTGCTGTAGCTTTGATAGATGGTTTAACTTCCTCAGCCGTTTCCTTTACGACTGTCCCTAGGTCTTCTACAGTGTGTGTAATACCGTCTGCTACAGCGTGTGCTGCATCCCCTAAATTATCTACAGCACGGTTAACAGTATCAGCAGTACCTTTACCAATCATAGCGCCAGCAACTGAGCCTGCTACAGCACCAACAATGCCTCCAGAGCGAGCACCGAGTATACCACCGACTGCTGCTCCAGCTATCCTCGCACCAAGGCCTGAGCCTGATGATTGCTCTTCCTTTGATTCTGAATTTTCGTTAGTCTGAGCCTGAAGCTGCGCGTTTTCGCTATTGTCAACATTCTTTTCCCGGAAGTCAGGATTTGCTTCAGGTTGGTTAAAAGGCTGCTTATTATCAGTCATAGATATCCTTGGGTCTTACTGCTACATTTACTAGGCTAACTATATACTTCTCAGAAAATCTACTGCCTGAGAACTAGATTTGGACTGTTACTTAAGAAGTAGATTCTTAAAGGTATTGACCGCTAGCGCGGTAGCGGCTCGCAGGGTAAGCTCATCTAATTTGGTATAAATTGTACTTGACAAAAAGGGCAAGATATAAAGGAATATCCTGTCAATAGCGGTTCTTTTTAACTCATTTGAGATATTTTGACGATGGGCAGACAACGAGCGAAAATAACTCATGTATACAGAGTTGTTAAGAGATTAAGTATTGATATGTAAAACTAAGGAAAGTTTATGAAATATCTATTATAATGACAGGTGTAAATGCTTAATAAGTATTGGATTAAAAAGTTGATTGTCGATTATAAATTAACGTTTAAAAAAAATAAAACTATATTTGTTATAAAAAATAATCATAATAAATGATTTAATTAACAGATTTGTTTTGTAGACGTTGCTGATTTACGGTAGGAAAGGCTAAATATGCAAGCCAGAGAAACCAGTATCCACAAAGCTTCGTGATTTTCAACTTATTTTTTTCATACCCTGATTAAGCAAGGCCAGATTTTGGAGTGATCTAACTCACGAGGAGAGCTCTTTGAACAGCAACTTGACCGCTTTAGCCGCCAGAGGCGATCGCACTTACGTGTAATTGGGCATAAGTGCGATCGATCCCTAACTTTTAGCGTGACATACGGCACTTTGCCGTATATAATGGATAAATGAGATAAACCGTATTTTGTATGACTAAAACTACTAAATCGGAACCGTCAGCCCGATTGGAGGCTCGTATCAGTCCAGAGATTAAAGCCCTTTGGCAAAAAGCCGCTGACTTAGAAGGACGTACATTAACAGATTTCGTCATCGCCAGCGTTCAAGCAGTCGCTTCCAAAGTTATTGAACAGCACCAAAGACTGAAACTTGACCTTGACGACAGCGAGGCTTTCGTAAATGCCCTCCTGAATCCAACCCAGCCGAATCAAGCTCTCAAAGCAGCAGCCTTGCGCTACAAACAAGTGATGGGCGATGGTACTCACAATTGAACTCTTAGATAGCAGCAGACATCACAGAGAGCTTTTTTGTTGTGGACAAGATAGTTTGGACAACTACATCCGTAAACAAGCTTCTCAGGATCTCAAAAAGAAAGTCGCAATCGTATTCGTTTTAGTGGAGTCTCCAAACACTGATGTGATTGCCTATTATACGCTTTCTGCATACACCATTGAACTCGCAGATTTGAATGAATCTTTTGCAAAAAAGCTGCCCCGCTATCCCCTTCTACCTGCTACATTGCTAGGTCGTTTGGCAGTCGATCGTACTTATCAAGGTCAACATCTCGGCGAGTTGATTCTGATAGATGCTTTGAGAAAAGCACTCTTGGCAACTGCACAAGTTGCATCTCTCGCTGTCATTGCAGAAGCTCTGGATGAGCCAGCAGCCAATTTCTATCAAAAATATGGTTTTCAAAAGTTTAAACAAAACCCGATGAAGCTTTATCTACCAATGAAATCGGTTGAAGAACTTTGTCAAACTTCTAACATTTAGTTGATTTTGTTAAAAACCGATCGCCAATCCCACTCTCCAACCCCGCCACCGCAGACGCGCGATCGCACTTACCTGTAATTGGGCTAAGCTCGATCGCCCCCAACAAACTCAACACAATCCAATTACTACCGGATCAGCGCTCAAAGTACCCGATATCGACTACAGTAAACACAAAATATTATTGGCGGTGATTTGAGTGATTGAGACTTTAGCAACAGGAATCGCAGCAGCCGGTTCGCTGCTAGCATTGGGCGGATTGGGCCTAGAGTTGAACTATCGCCGGACTGGGAGTGCAAATAAACTAGAACTAACAGCCGGAGAATGGCACTTAGCCATCTCCGAACCCAACCGCTATCTTTTAGTCGGGGAAATGGAGTTCCGCAACCTGACACAGCGGTTTGAGATTATGTTGCCGGAAGTGCGGGCACAAGTGAAACTGCTGTCAGACGGAAGTTTGGATGGCGTTACCTCCGAGACAAAGGTGATTCCTTGCCACAAAGACGCAGCAGCCAGAGCAGACGATTACTGGTTCGGCTATATTGTTAAAGCCCAAAAAAACACGAAAATTAAAGTTTCTGTAGACATTCAAGGGCAAGATTTAACCAAATTGCAGTCAGCTTGGGTGCAAGTACATTACGTCACCTACGGCCCGGGCGGCCGCATCCCCAAAGTCCGTAACGTAGTAGTTCCCCTGCAATTTCCCAACTCGGAGACAGTACCTAATGCCCGAAATGTAGGAGTTGCCGAAGTTTTGCCGATTCGCACCCACATCCTGACGGAATTGGACAATCCCGTCGAAATTGTCAAGCGGTACGTGCTGCCACGCGCCCAGAAAGGCGATATTGTCGCCCTCGCAGAGACTCCCTTGGCTTTGATGCAGGGACGCTATCGCCATCCCAGCGAAGTCAAACCCGGATGGGCGGCAAAGCGAGTGTGCTTGTTTTTCTTGCCGATGTCGAGTTTGGCCACGGCTTGCGGGATGCAGACGTTGGTTGATGTAGTAGGCCCTTGGCGCGTAGTCGCAGCATTTGCGATCGGCGCTGTGGCTAAAATATTCGGTAAACCGGGAGTCTTTTACCAACTTGCAGGGGAACAAGCCAGACTGATTGACGACGTTACCGGGACTTTGCCTCCCTTCGACCAATTTATTGTCCTAGGCCCGGACAATCCCCAGCAAGTTGTAGAAGAAATTCAACGAGAAACCGGACTTGCGGCGGCGATCGTAGACGCTAATGACTTGAAAGCAGTTAAGATATTAGCAGCGACCTCCGATTTATCGGTAACATTCTTAGAGCAAGCCTTGCGAAGCAACCCCGCCGGGAATGCTGACGAGCGCACACCAGTCGTTGTAATTCGACCTCTGCCACAAAAATCTTGAGTTGAAAACAGAAAATTAAAAATTCAAAAAGATGATTTGCAATTTTTAATTTTCGATCGAGCAAGAAAGGGAGAAGAATCAAAAGTTATAAGTTTTGAACTCAAAATTTACCCATTCAAAACTCAAAACTTCTCTAACTCTTCCCCTTTCTGAATTTTTATTTTTAAATTTCCATTCTCCACTTTTATGCTATGACTTCATTTCCCTCCCAAAACCAAAACCAGGTTGTGATTCGCCCGTTTCAGTATCGCGACATCGAGGTGATGGAACAACTGTGCGCGGAAACAGCCGAAGAGCCAGAAAACCGCAAGGGCGCAAGCTGCGACGTGGTACTAGGTAGAAAGTTGCAGCAGATACGTCGCTGGTACGGACTACTAAAGATTTTTAGCTTGTTTCCCAACCCCTGTCAGTCCCTGTTCCGGGCCCACGTTGCCGAAGAAGAGGGGAAAGTTAAGGGCATAATTCAGATTTCTCCTTTCAACCGCACCCGCAGCACTTGGCGGATCGATCGCATAGGAGTAGACCCGGAAGCCCGCAGCAAAGGAATTGGTTCCATGCTGCTGCGGTACTGCTTTGAGGCAGTCTGGGAGGCGCGGACGTGGCTGTTGGAAGTGAATGTCGGCGACAAAACTTCCTTGGCTTTGTATCGGCAAAACGGGTTTCAGCCTTTGGCCCAGATGACTTACTGGACGATCGCCCCAGAACGCCTGCAAGAAATGGCTTCCTCGACGCCAGATTTGCCCAACCTGCTGCCGGTGAGCAACGCCGACGCTCAGTTGCTATACCAACTGGATACCGCGTCTATGCCGCCCCTGGTGCGCCAAGTATTCGATCGGCACATTCAAGATTTCAAAACCAGTTTTTTCGGCGCTTTAGTCGAAGGTGTCAGACAGTGGCTGGCCAAAACCGAGGTAGTCAGCGGTTACGTGTTTGAACCGCAGCGCAAAGCCGCGATCGGCTATTTTCAGGTGCAGCTATCCCGCAACGGCCAGCAACCGCACGTCGCCCAGTTGACTGTACACCCGGCCTACACTTGGCTTTACCCGGAACTGCTGTCTCAGATGGCGCGCCTTGTTCAAGATTTCCCGATTCAAAGCCTGCAACTGGCTTCCGCTGACTATCAGCCGGAACGGGAAGCTTATTTAGAGCAATTTGGAGCTGTGCGCGTGGAACACAGTTTGCTGATGTCTCGATCGGTGTGGCACAAATTGCGCGAGTCCAAGTTGGTCTCTCTCGAAGGACTCCAGCTATCAGAAATGCTGCAAAGCTTCCAGCCAACTCGCAAACCCGTACCGGGCCGGATGTCCTGGCTCGGCCCGATGGCTGGGGAAGCAGCAGCAGGGCCCGCATCCTCCGAGATAAAACCCCTCTTGACTGACTCAGGAAACAGCCAAACGAATCAAGTTAACCCCTTGAACTTCCAAAATTCCGAATCCTCGGCAACAGATAGCAGCAGCATTTTGCCTCTAAAATTGCCCGAATTGCCTCTAGACGAAGGCTCCCAAGACAAAAGTTAATACTTAATAGTTAAAAGCAGAAGGTAAAAGGTAGAAGGCAGAAAAAAAGAGAATTAATCATCAAAGAAATTCCTTTTTTCTGTCATAATTCCAAAACCTCCCTTCTGCTTTTAATCTTTTAATTATTAATATCAACCTAAGATTACCTATCTTATTCTTACTTTCTTCACTTCTTCCTTCGCGTCCTTCGCGTCTTCGCGGTTCGTTAAATAAGATTATTTCCGCAAAAAAATAGTAAATCTAAAATCTAAAATCTAAAATCTAAAATCTAAAATTGAATGTCCAACGATAAATTATGGATTTCAGCACTGGGATTAGATATCGGCCTCAAACGAGTCGGCATCGCCGGATGTGACGGCACCGGTTTAATAGCTACGGGAATTACAACACTGGTACGATCGTCCTTCGATCGAGACGTAGCTTATCTCCGAGAACTCGTGCGAGAGCGGAGAGTGCAAATTTTAGTGGCAGGCTTGCCCTACTCCCTGAGCGGAGAATTGGGTGCTCAAGCCCGACAGGTGCAGAAATATGCCAATCGCATCGCCACAGCCTTAGAGCTCCCCCTAGAGTACGTGGACGAGCGCCTGACTTCGGTTGAGGCAGAGGAATTGATGAAAACACAAGGGATTTCGGTGTCGCAAAATAAGGGTGCGATCGATCGCAAAGCAGCAGCCCTGATTTTGCAGCAGTGGCTAGACGAACGGAGGCAAAATATCTCCGCCCTTCCCAATCCTTGATAGCTGGTAACAAAGGCGTGATATCCTGGTTGTGCAAGTTTGCTACGCACACCTGTAACCCTTGACAAACTGGAGAAAATTCTGCTGTACCCTCGGTACTGAAGAAGCACAAAATCGTGATTTGTCCTCAGTGTCGCTTGCTGACTCGACTGAGATTTAAACGCTGCACTCGGAGCCTGTCGAAAAGGCAGCGAGTCTCGCGGTTTAAGCTGGTGGACTGGCGATCGCCCATTTAGCCAGAATATCGCCACGAAAATTCCCAATTGTCAAGCCAACGTTACTGAATTATTGACGGAAAACTAAGATACACGCGATGTCCTCATCCCCATACCGCAAAAAAGAGAATGGCAATTCCAACGAAGAGTCCGTCACCTTGACGGATGAAGTTGGGCGATCGCTAACTTGCAACATAGAATATTCTATGAACCTAGAAGGTCAAGAATACGCTTTGCTGCTTCCAATTGACTCACCCGTAGAAATTTTTACCTGGCAGGGAGACGAGACGGACGAAGCAGCAATTCCTGTAGAAGACGAGACCGAAATTGACAAAATTTTTGAGACTGCTAAAGTTGTCCTGCAAGAGCAGAACTTGACGCTCCGACGCACAGCGGTGACGCTGACTGTAGTTGGCGAATTGCCGGAATTTCCCGAAGAGGATATGGCATCCGATGTCGATCCTGATGAGGAGTCGGAGTTCGAGGAGCTGATGTGGCTGACCAGTTTCTACCACGAAGAACAGGAATATGCGATTTATACGCCTCTAGACCCGTTCTTTATCTTGGCTAGAATGGATGATGACGGCAAGCCAGAATTGCTCTCGGAAGAGGAGTTCCAAAGGCTGGAACCGATGTTACCTATGCTGGAAGACCAGTTTTTTGACGAGCTTGATTAGATATGAATTGCAGGCAAAAAACCTGATGGCAAAAAGCAGAATTTTTTACTATTTTATAAAACAGTAAACTGCTCGCCCGATCGAACTTTTTCGAGGTGGCAGCTTCTGCCTTCGCGATCGGGCTTTTGAATTGGGCCGCGTGGATTGGGTCTTTTAAAGGGCTTGTATTCGTAACTTTTCGGTCATCAATCGCAGGTCATCAGTCATTAGTCGCTAGTTAACCGCCGCTTATCCAGGACAACGGACTATGAATAAAGAACAAATGACAAAAGGCAGCGCGCGCGAGAGCCGAAAAGGTACTCCGCAAGTCTCTAAATGGTTGTTTTATCTGGCTTTGCTGCCGGTAATCTGGGGAGTTTGCGCTTGGCAAGGCTGGGCTTGGTGGAGCTGGGCTTCGGCGCCTCCTAAAATAGCTGAAACGTCAACTTCCACGGCAGAGGAGGATGCTGTTTCTATCCAAATCCCGGAGGGTACTCCCAGTCAAAAAATCGGCCGGGATTTAGAGGCTGCGGGGTTGATTCGATCGAGCTCGGCATGGAATATGTGGGCCCGCTGGATGACTCTGCAAAACCGCGAGGGAGGTTTTCAAGCAGGAACTTACCAACTGTCGCCGACTCAGCCTCTGAGTGCAGTTGCTGACAAAATTTGGAAGGGCGAAGTCGCACAGCAGAGTTTCACGATTCCCGAAGGGTGGTCGCTGCAACAAATGAGCACTTATTTTGAAGCGCAAGGCTTTTTTCCGGCTAAAGAGTTTATGGCGGTCGCGAGTCAAATTCCTTACGCTCAATACCCTTGGCTGCCGAGCGGATTGCCTCATTTGGAAGGTTTTTTGTACCCGGATACTTATCAGCTAGACGGCGATAGAATTACTCCTCAAGCTGCGATCGCACAAATGCTCACCCGTTTCGAGCAGACAGCTTTGCCGGTATATCAAAAAAATCAGAATAATACAACGCTATCTCTCAAAGAATGGGTGACTTTGGCCAGTATTGTAGAAAAAGAAGCTGTGGTTGCTTCCGAGCGGAACCGCATTTCTGGAGTGTTCAACAACCGTCTGAAAAAGGGTATGGCGTTGGGATCTGACCCGACAGTTGAATACGCTCTCGGTATCAGGCAAACTAAGGAAAAGCCTCTGACTTTTAAGCAAGTAGAAACGCCTTCTCCTTACAATACTTATATAAATCCAGGACTACCCCCAACTCCGATCGCATCTCCGGGAATAGCAAGTTTGGAGGCGACTCTGACTCCAGAAAATACAGAATACCTGTATTTTATGGCGCGGTATGACGGCACTCACATTTTCAGTCGCACTCTGGCCGAACACAATGCTGCTGTGGCTCAAGTTGACCAAAAAGTGCGATCGGGTCAATAGATGGGCAATGACTAATAAAAAAGTAAAAAGTCAAAAGTAACCCAGGAAAAGCAATAATTATTCACTTTTGATTTTTTACTTTTTCAATCTTTAACTCCCAATTTCTTATTTCTCAATCTAAAATCTAAAATCTAAAATCTAAAATCATTATGACTTGGGGTAAATTACTACAGCCTGACTTAGTTCTAGGCGATTCAGTCATGAAGTTAACGGCTGATATTCTGCAGAAATATCAGATAAAAGGATTAGTATTGGATGTGGACGAAACTCTGGTTCCCATTACGGCAATGAATGCTTCTCCTGAACTCAGCTTGTGGGTACAAGAAATTAAACCGGTGGTATCCCTATGGTTGGCGAGCAATAATTTAAGTCAAAATCGGATCGGTCGAATTGCTGAGTCTTTGAATTTACCATACATCACTGGTGCGGCTAAACCGTCCCGCCGCAAGTTGCGAACAGCAGTGACGGCGATGAATTTGCCGGTGGAACAGGTGGCGATGGTGGGCGATCGACTTTTTACTGATGTTTTAG
Organism: Microcoleus sp. Z1_B2; assembly: GCF_036700325.1. Taxonomy (NCBI): domain Bacteria; kingdom Bacillati; phylum Cyanobacteriota; class Cyanophyceae; order Oscillatoriales; family Microcoleaceae; genus Microcoleus; species Microcoleus sp. Z1_B2. The sequence continues at coordinate 20,637 of NZ_JAUBOQ010000018.1, read as the reverse complement.
CAGGCAATCGTTTGGGTATGTTCACTATTTTAGTGGAACCAATGGTTGATGCTGGGTATGCGCTTCGCAAGTATCCGGTGCGCTCTTTTGAAGTTTGGGTTTCTCAAGCTTTGGGGGCTTCTCTGAAAATTAAAGATTAGTCATTAGTCATTAATGCGGAGGGGGGGTTTATAAATATCCAGGACGTGAATCATAGAAGTTGGTGAACCCGCCCCTACAGTATTTGTTATAATCAACTAGACATTTCCCGAAAAGCCAGCTTTGAACAGGCAGGATGCCTGTTCCACAATAATAATTATTGGAGATGTCTACTGGAAATGATATTATCACTAATAACTAATAACTACTGACTGCTGACTACTGACTATTGACTACTGACTAATGACTAAAACTATTGTTGTTAAAATTGGAACTTCGACTCTGACTCGATCGACTACAGGAAACTTAGCTCTTTCAACTATTGCTGCATTGGTCGAAATTTTAGCTGATTTGCGGCAGCAAGGCCATCGAGTAGTTTTGGTTTCTTCGGGTGCGGTTGGGGTTGGCTGCGCCCGCTTGGGTTTGACGGAACGCCCGCGAAATATTGCTATGAAACAGGCTGTGGCGGCTGTGGGCCAAGGGCGGCTGATGCGGGTGTACGATGACTTGTTTACTACTCTACAACAGCCGATCGCTCAAGTATTGCTCACCAGGGGTGATTTAGTGCAGCGTAATGGTTATGTTAACGCTTGCAATACTTTTCAACAACTGCTCAGATTGGGCGTGATTCCGATCGTCAATGAAAACGATACAGTAGCGGTAGACGAGCTTAAATTTGGCGATAACGACACGCTTTCGGCGCTAGTAGCGAGTTTGGTAGAAGCAGATTGGTTGTTTGTACTCACAGATGTCGATCGGCTGTATTCCGCCGATCCGCGCAGCAATCCCGACGCGCAGCCGATCGCCCTAGTCCAAAGTATGGCACAGCTCACAGAATTTCAGGTGCAAACAGGAGATTCCCGCAGCGGTTGGGGAACCGGCGGTATGGTGACAAAAATTGAAGCAGCCAGAATAGCAACTGCATCGGGAGTACGGACTGTCATCACTGACGGCTGCTTTCCTGGTAATATCGAGAAAATACTTAACGGAGAGTCGATCGGTACTCAATTCGAGCCTCAACCGCGCCCTGTAAACGCTCGCAAACACTGGATAGCTAACGTGCTAATTCCCGCCGGAAAACTATATTTAGATGCGGGTGCTGTCAAGGCAATTTCCCACGGCGGAAAATCGCTTTTAGCTGCGGGTATTGCTCAAGTAGAAGGAGAATTTCAAGCTGATGATTCCGTGCAGTTGTGCGATGCAGCCGGCAAGCAAATTGCTAGAGGACTTGTGAATTATAGCAGTTTAGAACTGAGACAAATCCAAGGCTGCAAGTCAGAGAAAATTGCTGAGATTTTAGGCTATGCAGGCGTCGAAACGGCGGTACACCGAGATAATTTAGTGATTGTTTAAACTAACAAATATCGAGAAAGTCGATCGGGCAATGAGCAAAGGCAGAAATTGAGGATATTTGCAGCACAGTCTTGCAAGAATTTGTTTGGCTGTGTCTGAACAGCTCGTTCATCGCTTCTGTAAACAGTTCAAATACATTTTGTGCTAATTCTAAAGCTGCTTGGCATTCCGCATTAGTAAGTTTAATCTCTGCTAAAACTTCCAACATCTCTGGCGTGTTTAAAAGGTGATAATTTTCTAAACCCCCATAAGATCCTCCAAAATCAACAGATTCTTTTTTGTTAATTTGCTGTAATTCCATTACCACTGCTAGCGCCGCTTCAAAAAAAACTTGGGCCGTTCCTTCGAGGGCTTCCACTAACACCAGTTTCTGAATAGGAGAGGCTTTCCAAGCGTAGCGTTCGATCACTGAACATAGCGATCGAGTTTTTTTAGTTTCTTCACCCCAAAGCATTCTGAAATCGCCGCAACTCATTAATTGGTTTAAGCCCAGCTCATCTAAGTATTCTAGATAGTCGTGCCAGTAATAGTTTTTTTTATACGTATATTTATTAATTAGTTCCTGAACTTGGCTATTACTAGAAGATTCTCGCAATACATATTTATTTAAATCGCTCAATCCTACAGCCAAAGGAGCGAGTACAGGTGCAAAAATTAGTCGTTGATTCGCGTGAATGTGTTTATTGGCTAGAAAGTCAAACAAGGGCAATTTGGCAAACTCTTGCTTTTTGGGTTCAATGAATGCTACAATGGCTTTCATACTTTTTTCGCCTGAATAGTTGCTGTCAAGATAATTTTCATACCTCTGTTAATTATCTATATTTTTGAGCATAAATAATTGTGTTTCTTATCATACATATTTGTATTTAAGATCGTAGGTAAGAGTGTTTGCAGTCACAGCAAATTGTGACCGAAAGCATACATGATACAAGCCCCCGGATTCATCCGTGGAAAAATAAAAAACCTGTATCCGATAAAGGAGCCCCGAATTTATCCGTGGGGTCGATGGCTTCAATTCTAAAATCTAAAATCTAAAATCTAAAATCGCGCAATCGATTGACTTGTATCATGTTGTGCCAGAAGTTCGAGCATATTGTTCCCTAGACATAAAATGTTCTAGATTTAAATTGGGTATTTCTGGCGTTGCTCAAAGCCACCCCACAAGAGTTTGATTATTTATTGACCGATAATTTAAAGACTGATTAACTTAATATAGGCAAATGAGCATTCTGCTCAAAGTCCTAAAAAATGCTGTTTACAAAATCGGGATGCTCCCTGCAAATCAGTCCTAGACGCATAGGAGTCTCGAAACCAGGTTTCTTTGCAGATTCATCCCTGCTCAACAAAAATTTATCGTAGAAACCCGGTTTCTTTAACCCTTGCTTTTATTAGACCTCTTGCAAAAATAGCTGGGCCGGAGATCCCGTCCGAAAATTTGCTTAAAAGGACTTTTGCAAAAAGTCTATTGCTTCTTCCCTCTTTTCTCTTCCCTCTTCTTATTCCTTCTTCCTTCTTCCTGCGGCAATAAGCCTCCAAATGACAATTTCCAATTCTCAGAATTGCCTTTAGGTGCGTTGTGAGTTACTCTATCTTTTGGATCAGTTAACACAATTATAGGAGTTAATCTTGGAACGGACTTTTTTAGCGATTAAGCCCGACGGCGTACAACGCGGACTCGTCGGCGAAATTATCGGTCGTTTTGAAGCCAAGGGCTTTAAGCTAGTTGGTATGAAGCTAATGACGGCGAGTCGCGAACTAGCGGAACAACATTATGATGTTCACAAAGAAAAACCCTTCTTTGCTGGATTGGTAAACTTTATCACTTCAGGCCCTGTTGTGGCGATGGTGTGGGAAGGCGACGGCGTTGTGGCATCGGCGAGAAAAATCATTGGTGCTACAAATCCTCTGAATGCAGAACCTGCGACAATTCGGGGAGATTTTGCCGTGAATGTCGGCCGTAATCTCATTCACGGTTCTGATGCTGTCGAGACTGCCCGCTCGGAAATTAGCCTTTGGTTCAAGGAAGAAGAATTGAGTGCTTGGACACCTTGTTTAACTCCTTGGATTGTGGAATAGTTTTGATATTCTCCCGATGGTTAATCGGGAGATATAACCTTTCTCAGACAGATGAAATATCCTGTTGCGGACTCACTCATAACTGTAAAATATAGAAGAGTTTGACAGTTTTACTCGTTACCAAGCTATTTCTAGTAACGAGAATAAAAAACGTTAATCGGAACTTAAAAACTCCAAATAATTATTAGTCAATTCTTTGACTGCTAATTCGTAAAACTGTTGACCGTGTTCGGCGGTTGCTAAGCCCGGATTTGAACCCATTCTCCCGTCGGGAAATCGGCGACGGAAGTCAGCGGCACCGTAAATTTTGTGCCCGGAAGCGACTTCTTCCGAAAGCGGAGCTTGCTTGATTGCTTCTGGATAAAGGTACTGGGTTAAGGCGATTTCGCTGGGGGTGGCGTGGGAGCCTTCTTGGTTTCCGTACAATTCTTTTGCTAGTTTGTAGACTGATCCGCACATAAACCAGTTGCCGATTTGACACTGGATTCGATCGGCATTCGGTAAATTTAAGTCAGACAAATGCGCGTAAGTCTCGGAAAATGCTGCTTTCATCGTGGCAATGTTGCCGCCGTGACCGTTGATGAAGAAATATTTCTCAAATCCCGCTTTTGCCAAAGATGTGATGTAATCCCGGATTACCAGTATCAGCGTCTGCGGTCGGAAACTGATTGTGCCGGGAAAGCTGGTGTGGTGCAAGGCCATCCCGACATTAATTGTCGGGCCGATTAAGGCATTGGCAGCTTCGCCGACACCGTGGGCGATCGCCTTGGCAGCAATGGCGTCAGTGCCGATCAAGCCGGTGGGCCCGTGCTGTTCGGTGGAGCCGATCGGGATAATTATGCCTCGCGAGCTTTCGAGATAAGCTTCTACTTCGGGCCAGGTACTCAAATGCAGCAACATGATAGGCAGTCTACAGAATTTTTACTTGCTATCGTCGATCGTAGCCGGCACGGGAAGAATAAGGAATTTGGAGCAACTTATTATTGTATTCTTAAAAAAAGCTCTTAAAGTGCGATCGCTACTTTACTGTTATATTACTTAACGTTAATAATTTAACCAATTGATTACCAAAATTTTACCTTTTAATAACCTTTTAACAGTAGTATAACAAGCATATCCCTCTAGATTGGGTGTTACGTGGTCAATTAACAGCGGGCAATGTTTTATGAAATTAACACCGACCCCGAAAAATGACCAGACTTCTGTGGCCTGGACGCAGGCAGACAGCGCGGTTCCGGCAACTGCTCTACGGCTGTATTCCTTACACGAGCAAGTAGCAAAGGTCGAGCGCGTGTCTGTGGGATGGACTGGCGAAGGATTCTAAGCGATCGAACTTTTTGGCGATCGTACAAGCGATCGCAGCGCGAGAGTGCCTCAGCTACTGAAGAAGGTACCTCGCGCTAGCCACATACAAACATCACTCCCACTTATATTTATGTCTTCTGCTGAATTAAGCGAAAGTCCTTCAAGGTTGGCTGTTGGACAAGCCGGCCGTATCTTGTTATTGGAAGGTGAAGATCTGTTGCGGGAAATGCTAGCTTTAGCCCTTAAAGAACAGGGCTATGAGGTGGTGGTTACTAGCGACGGGCGCAACGCGCTGCCTTCTGTACAGGCTGCTTCGTCATACCACGGTGAATTTGCCTTCAACCTGTTAATTATGGATTCAATTAACGGTTTGGATCTGTGTCGAATGTTACGGCATCAAGGAAATCCCGTCCCTATTTTGATTATCGGTGCTAGAGGAAGTGCCAACAATTGCGCTTTTTACCTAGAAGCCGGATCGGATGATTATCTGACTAAGCCTTTTGGAATGCGGGAGTTTATCGCTCGCTGTCGGGCGCTGATGCGACGCCAGCGCCTCGGTCAGTTGCGACAACCGATGATGCTGCAATATAAGAGCATAACTCTGTATCCTGAAGAGTGCCGCGTGTTGGTTCGTGGTCTGGAAGTGAAATTTTCTCCTAAACAGTTTCGCTTACTAGAACTATTTATGAGTTATCCCCGGCGAGTTTGGTCTCGCGATCAGTTGCTGGAAAAAATTTGGGGTCAAGATTTTATCGGAGACAGCAAAACAGTTGACGTTCACATCCGCTGGCTGCGCGAAAAGTTGGAAATAGATCCGGGCCAACCGGAATATATCATTACAGTACGCGGGTTTGGCTATCGATTTGGTTAAATTATTAAATCAGTTGTAGGGTGGTAAATTGCAGTCGAATAGACAAATAAGGACACAAAAATGTTGTGTCCTTCTTTGTCTATGGAGGGTGGGCTATACAATAGCTTGGAGGTGCAACCAGTAGAGCTATTGTAGCGACTGTTGCCGTTTTCTTTTACTCGCTCGCGATCGGTATAAACTCACATATTGCAGCATTTTCAAGAACAGGCAAGATGCCTGTTCCACAAATAGTGAATTTTCTTTCTTGTGGAACAGGCATCTTGCCTGTTGCTGATGCAAAATGCCTGTTCCACAAATAGTGAATTTTCTTTCTTGTGGAACAGGCATCTTGCCTGTTCATAAAAAGCTTATTGAGAATGCTGCAACATCTCAGCATAAATCAAAACTCCCCTGTCCACTCCCAACAATCAAGTTTAGAGCAATCTCCTGGAACCGCAACAGCCGCCACCATATCTGAACTGGGAATTAATTCAATTAAAGACCATCTCGATGCTTCTTCGGGGTTGTCTTCAACATTTAACAGCGCGGCAGGTTCTCCTGGTGCGAGGCTGACATCAAACTGATTCAGGGGAATAGAAAGTCCTTTGCCGACTGCTTTGATATAGGCTTCTTTGCGAGTCCAGCAGGTGAAAAAAGCGCGGGGTTGGAGATGTTCGGGGAGCGAACGCAACACAGAATATTCTAAGGGTGAAAAAAACTTTTCTGCAATTTCCAGGCAAGTAAAGTTGGAATTTATGCCTTCAATATCGACACCAATATCTCGGTTTTTGGTAATCGCAATTAAAGCCATGTTCCCTGAGTGAGACAAATTGAAACGGAGGGTATTTCCACCTTGGGCGGCGATGAGAGAGGGTTTGCCGTAGGGATTGTAGTCAAAGCGCAAAATGTGAGAATTTATGTTAAGATAGCGGCTCAGAATCGCTCTGAGTGCGCCACGACTCACAATAAATTGCGATCGACCTTTGGGAAACACAAAACGATCGGCTTTTGTCCGCTCGTCGGTAGAGAGAGTCTGTTGTAAACTCTGCAAGCAAGATTCTGTTTGAGTCAGAGACACGCGCCAAACATGAATTTCGCCCAGATCCAATATCAGGTTTTGCGGTGGGGACTTCCACGAATCAAAAGCAGCAATCATGTATTTATCTTTTTTTCTGAGTCACCTCATTCAGCATTCCCAGAAACAGGCAAGATGCCTGTTCTACTTTTGTTCTACTTTGAGAAACAGGCAAGATGCCTGTTCTACTTTGAGAAACAGGCAAGATGCCTGTTCTACTTTGAGAAACAGGCAAGATGCCTGTTCTACAATAGATAAATTTCAATCCCAAGAATCAATTAATCCAGGTTTGTACAACTTTTCCTGCTAATTGCTGTCCCAACCAAGGCGTATTTGCCGATCGCGACTTCAGACTTTGCCCGTCAACAGTCCAACTCATTTCCGGGTCGAACAAAATCAACTCAGCAGAGACTCCCGGTGCAACCGTGAGGGGGGTTTGTCCGAGACAAACGGCAGGGCCTGCGCTCAAAACTCGCCACAGTTCCAAAGCTGAAAATTCGCCCGTTTCTACGAGTCCGTGCCACAGCAAAGGCAAAGCTAATTCCAAGCCGATCGCCCCGGGCGGACTATCAGCAAAAGCCACAGTTTTCTCCTCATAAGTATGCGGGTTGTGGTCGATCGCGATCGCATCAATTACACCATCTTTCACAGCTTGAATCAGCGCTAATTGGTCGCTGAGATTGCCCAACGGCGGTTCTAGGTGTAAATTCGGATCGTAGGCCAACGAAGCAGTCAGAGCATTTTTCCCGCCGGAATCTTGAGAGTTTCCTGAAAGTGCCCCGACATTCAACAGCAAGTGCATCCAAGTCACACTCGCAGTCACCGGCAAACCTCGCGCCTTCGCATCTCGAATCAATTCCACGCTGCGCGCCGTAGAAACGCGCATAATGTGAACCGGAGTGCCCGCAGATGCCACCAACTCCAGGATTGCCGCCAAAGCCGAAGTTTCCGCACTCGCCGGAATTCCCGGTAAACCCAAGCGCACCGACACCGCACCCTCCCGCGCCGCGCCTTTTCCTGCCAAAGTTCGATCGCACGGCCACAAAGCCACCGACTTGCCCAAAGGCTGGATATACTCAAGCAAACGCCTCACCAGAGCCGGATTAGACAGCGGCAAACCGTCCGCAAAACCCACCACTGCACAGGAGGCCAGCTCGCCCAACTCTGCCATCTGCTGACCTTTAACGCCCGCTGTCAGCGCTCCCCAAAAATACAAGCGGGGCAGCCCGATCGGCAAATTGCGGATATGTTGCTGCAACAAAGCTAAACCGGCTAAATTGTCAACAGGCGGCGACGTATCCGGCAAAATCGCCAGTCGCGTAAAACCCCCAGCCGCCGCAGCCTGCATCAAAGATTCCAGGGTTTCCCGATCCTCAAAACCCGGTTCTCCGCTGTGGCTGTAGATATCTGTTAATCCCGGCCCCAAAATCAGTCCCTGGCAATCCCGCACTTCTGTGTCAGCGGGAAACTCAGCAATTTTGTCCTCAACTGCTTTGATATCACCTTCAGCAATCAGAATATCAGCGATGCGATCGCTCCCTGAAACTGGATCTAGCACTCGTACATTTTGTAGCAGTTCGCGGCTCATATAACAGAAGGAAGTTCGGCAACGGATTATGTAACGGATGTAACGGATGTAACGGATGTAAAGGATAGAAAGAAGAAGGAAGAAGGAAGAAGCAATCCAGCGCATTAGTTTCAGGAATTAAGAACTTCCTAAGCGTCGGGCGCGGTTGTTATCAAAATTCAAACTTTTTTCAGGCGCGAACCCGTAGCGGTGGGCGTTCCTTCCGCTACGGGTTCGGGCCCAGCACTTTACTAATTACAGTGCTCCGGCTGCTGTTTGGTCAAAAACGCCGCCGCTCAAATGAGTTGTCACATTCATCGCCTGCAATACCGGCAAACCATCGGGGCCGTGGGGATAATCTATCACGCTAACGGCTCCGTTTCCTTGTTTGAACTTCCAGAAATGTTCGGGTTCCAAACCGAATAGGTGGCAGAGAATTGCTTTGTTAATGGCATCGTGAGCAACGACAATTCCAGTACCTGAAACAGAATGTACAATTTCTTGCCAAGATGCGATCGCCCGCGTCCAAACTTGCTGCAAATTCTCTCCTTCGGGCATTTGGACTGTTTCTGGAGATGTTTTCCATTCCTCTAGCAAACCCGGATAGGATTCTTCTATTTCTGATTCAAACTTTCCTTCCCAAAGTCCGTGGCTGATTTCTCTCAACTCATCCCGGAGTTCGAGTTGCAAACCGCCGTGATATTGGAGAATAATTTCCGCAGTCTCTTTCGGGCGCAGCATGGAACTGCTGATAGCAAAATCTAATTTTACGTCCTTGAGAAATTCTGCTGCCCGCCTGGATTGTTCGCGGCCGTTATCGTTGAGAGGTACGTCTATTTGCCCCTGAAATTTACCTGCTTTATTCCAGTCTGTTTCGCCGTGACGCACCAGCAACAAGCGGGGGCCTTGGTGTCCGTCCCTCGGTTTGGGAAAAATTTCCCCGGTATGGGAAGTTAAATTCACTGACTCTAATTGAACTGCAACTTTCTTTTTTGGCTCTCCAAGTGCGTCGTTGGTAACAGGGTAAGTTCCAAAATTAATGACGCTAATTCCGCAATTTGACTGTTGAATTGATTGATAGTAATCAGGGGTAATTTCCGACGCGGTGGCGATGAGAGCGCGGTTGATTCCGTTGTGACCTACTACTAGAATTGTGCCGTCTTGGTGGCGCGATAAAAGTTCTTGCCAAAAATGACGGGCGTTAGCAAAAATTGCCAATACGGGAAAGTGTTCGATTTCTCCGTCAGCAGATGGCAGTTTCATGGAAAATTTGTCGGGCTGTTTTTGCCACTGCTGATATGCTTCGGGGAATTTGTCGATCGCATCTTGGCGCAACATTCCTTCCCACAGAGGCAAATCGATTTCCATCAAATTATCAGTTGGCTGGAGTTGTGGCGGATTTGTCAAGCGCGACAGGATGATTTCCGCTGTTTCTTTGGCTCGTTGCAGGGGACTGGTATAGGCGGCATCAAAGGCGATACTGCTGAGTGTGTCGCCTACTTGCAGGGCGGCGCTGCGGCCTGCTTCTGTCAAAATTGATTTATCGAGGCGGCCTTGGATGCGGCGTTCTTGATTGTAGGTGCTTTTGCCGTGACGGACTAAGATAATGCGAGTCATTCGATTTTAGATTTTAGATTTTAGATTTTAGATTTAGCCTGTTACCGCGCTTCGGGTGTGCGGTGCACGCCTTACCCAGTCTTCGGGTGCGAGACGAGTCAAAAAGATGAGCCAGTGAAATTTTACCAGTTGTCGGGATACTCTCGTCTGCAACGACCTATGATTAAAGACGGAAAAGATTTAGCCACGGATTCGCGCGGGACGGAAAAGCAGGAATGACACTGAAGCGGGTTATTTTAGGTATTTTAACGGCGATCGCGATCGCCCTGGTCGGTTTATCTTTACTTGCTAGTTGGAATCAGCCGCAAATTCAAAGCCGGCTGGAACTCTACCAGACAAATTTGCTGCTGCACGCCTCGGAGTGGCAAGGAGAAAATAATCAGAGTGCTAATTTAAGTTCGGCGCGCAACAATATTGTCGGTGCAGATCCTTTAAATACGGCTTTGACGCAATATCAAGAAGCGCGAGACTCGACTCGCAAAACTCTCGAAACATCTCAAGCACAAGTTAAAGAAATTCAGTCGGCAATTGCCTCTAAGTCTGAGGATAATACTCTGAATTTGGCTCAAAATAAGGCGGCGTCCGAGTCGATCAAGCAACAGTCAGTGCTGCTAAACGAACTTGACTTGCGATTGGGAATTTTGCAGGCAAGCAGTGGTAAAACTGAGGCGGCGATCCAAACTTGGAAAAATTTAGTTGAGCGGTACAACACTCAAATTGATTACGATCCTGCGGCGGTAACTGCTAAAGTTTTAACTGGAATTTGGAGCAATCCGGCTCAACTTCTGCCGGATGCCGAGCAGAACATTCAAAAGTCTTTGGATGGCTGGTTTCGCTATCGCGCTCTCGCTCAACTTTACAAGCTGCAAGAACGTTCTAAAGAGCTGGTGGCGCTGCAAGCAGCAGAGCAAGTAACAGCCCAGCAAGCTGTAGAAAAGTTGGCAATTATTGTCGGCGTTCCGGCTATTTCGCTTTGTATTGGTACGGTTTTGCTGGTTGGTTTGAGCCTGCAGTGGCTGTTGCAGCGGCAGCAGTTAGATACAGCAGGTTCCGGCCCGGTGTTGGCGCGAAATGCAAGCTTGACTTGGGATGTGCCTTGGGATGGCGAGATTGTTTGGCAGGTGCTGGTGGTCGGCTTTTTCTTTGTCGGGCAAATCTTGATTCCCTATTTGCTGCTGCCTGTTTCTCTGGCTGTTTTAAAACTGAATCCTGCTACTTTTGACCCGCGCGAGAAGGCTTTTTATATCTTTGCTACTTATTTGTTGCTGTCGGCGGGGGGGCTTTCGGTACTGTATTTTTCGGTGAAGTCTTTTTTGCCTTTGCCTGATGGTTGGTTTCGGATTAATTTGCGGGGAAATTGGTTTTTGTGGGGTTTTGGCGGCTATTTTGCGGCTTTGCCTTTGGTGGTTTTGGTGTCGCTGATCAATCAGCAGTTATGGCAGGGACAAGGTGGCAGTAATCCGATTTTGCCGATCGTTCTCGAAGGTAGGGATAACGTGGCTTTGGCGGTGTTTTTCGGCACTGCTGCGATCGCGGCTCCGGTTTTTGAGGAAATTGTGTTTCGGGGCTTTCTACTACCTTCTCTGACTCGCTATTTGCCTGTTTGGGGGGCGATCGCAGCTTCTGCTTTCTTGTTTGCTGTGGCTCACTTGAGTGTGTCTGAGATTCTGCCTTTGGCGACTTTGGGTGCGGTTTTGGGGTTTGTGTACACGCGATCGCGAAATCTCCTTGCTCCTATGCTTCTCCACAGTCTTTGGAATAGCGGTACTCTCTTGAGTCTGTTTCTTTTGGGCGGCGGCGCGAGTTAATTGGGGCGGTTGTTAATAATTGTGAATTAACCGAGTTTTTTTGACAGTTTTCGTGCGGGCGATCGACTCTTGCCAAAAACAGCAGTAGGCTGTTCGCTGCGCCCCTGATATCTAGGCCGGTACAATAACCGGAACTCCCATAGGGGCGGGTTCACATTAATCTGTAATATTAGCCACAGATCCAGATAGACCCGCCCCGCTTCCTTACTTTAGCGGAAAAACAGGGTTTAAGATGGAAGTAATATCTTGTCGGCTGTTGATTGAGAGACTCACGCGGGCGATCGCACCCAGCGGAAGTTGACAATCCGGCTAATTTATAGCTAAATTTTAATTTAGGATGAGGCTTAAACCCATGAGCAATTTGAACAGCCGCAACTTAGAGGGAACGCCGAGTTGGATGCGTTTCGCACCCTACGCAGCCTTGGGTCTGTTAATATTTTCTTTCAATTCAGGCAGCGAACTCAATTATTTCTTGAGAGGCTACTTGGTCATTATACAAGCTCAAGCCGGTATTGTTCTGCTGTATTTTGCGATGTCTAAGTTTCGCAAAAACCCAAATAAATGAGTAAAAATTAGTAACATTACTTAGCTCGATCGTTCAAGGTCGTGCATTCAAAGTCGATGGCGGAAGTTAAAATAAAAAACTGGGGAAAGTAAAAATGGTAAAAGATAAAACCGTAGCAGTTCTGTTAGCTTTCTTTGTAGGAGGTTTCGGAATTCACAAATTTTATTTGGGCAATAACTTAGCAGGGGTATTATACTTGCTATTTTCTGGGACATTAATTCCGTTCGTGATCGCATTTTTCGATTTTCTGGGACTGCTGCTGATGTCGGAACAAGCTTTTCAGGTTCAGTACAATGGCGGCACGTTGCCGTCGGGCTATGTCCTCAGAGCGGCAAAAGATGTAACCGGGGCGATCGGCGAATTGAAAAAACTTTACGATATGGGCGCAATTACCGCCGAAGAATATGAGGAAAAACGCCAAAAACTGTTGCGAGAATTGTAATTAAGAAGGAAGTTCGGCAACGGATTATGTAACGGATGTAACGGATGTAACGGATGTAACGGATGCAACGGATGCAACGGATGTCAGTCCGATGGAAGAAGGTAGAAGAAAGCCCACTATTAAAAAAGTGGGAGTGAAATAAGTAAGTGTGAGATCACAACTATTATTTAAGGATAAAATTAAAGTGTCTCAAGATTTATACTGGCTACGTCAAACTCCAAATTGGGTGTGGTATTCTTTTATTCCCTACTTCGGCGGATTGGCGATCGCCTATGCCGGCCAAAAATCAAATATTCGTAGTTGGATGGGATGGGGTGTTGGCATTACTTTAGCAGCACTCGCGGTATCTTCTTCAACTAATTTGGGTACGATCGTGTGGATTGCTCAAATTGTTACTGCTTTTAGTTTGAAAAAGCGCTATCTCATCAAAACCGCACCCAGAGGTTTACTGGTTCCGGCGAGTGCGACGAATGCCGAAGAATTGGCAAACGTGCGCGGCAAAATAGATATTAATGAGTGTACCAAAGACGATATGGTCAGAATCTTGGGTTTGCCGATCGTCTACGCCAACGATATTGAATCTCTGCAAAACGAAGGCTACATTTTTACCTACGCCGAAGAGTTATCAGAAATAGCAGGAGTTCCCGAAAGTCACGTCAGACGCATCGCCCCGATGATTTGCTTCAGCTACAATTATCAAAAAGAATCGCAGTTTACTTGGAAACGGTTAAATATTCTTTCGCCGGAAGAGTTAATCGCCAGCGGTTTAGATCGATATGTTGCGGAAAAAATAGTTAGAGAAAGGCAGAGAAAAGGCGCTTACAAATCAGTTGTCGAAGTCAAGCGGCGGACGGGACTGCCTTTTGATTCATACCGCCATATTTGTTGATTTACAGTTGTTAAGTAAGTCCAAAGCAAAAAAAACAAACAATAATATGCGATCGAACCTTGTAGGGCCGGGTTAGACCAACAATAATTGCCTAAAACTAATCATCTCGTAAACCCGCCCCGGCCCAACTAAAAAGTATTATGACGACAAAATTAGAAGTAGAACGACAAAAATTGTATGATACAGATTACCTGAGATGGATTGAAACTACTGTGGAAAAGTTGCGGGATCGCGACTATTCAAACATCGACTGGGAAAATCTGATTGCAGAAATAGAAGACATGGGGCGAAGTGAACGCCGGAGTTTAGAGAGTAATCTGGTGGTAATTCTCCTGCACTTGCTTAAGTGGCAATTTCAACCGGATCAAAGAAGCGGTAGTTGGAAAGGCAGCATTGCCGAACATCGCAGACGCATTCGCAAAGCTATCAAAGATTCCCCCAGTCTCAAACCATATCTTGAAGAGGTATTGACTGAATGCTATGCGGATGCAGCAGAACAAGCAATTGCTGAAACTGGATTGCCTGTAGAAACGTTTCCGCAATTATGTATCTACACTTGGGTCGAGGTTCTAGATTCTGAATTTTTGCCAGATTTTCTGGCAGATGAGATGATTCAAGGGTAGTATGGCAAAAAACTCGATCGCCTCCTGGTAATTGACATTCAATGCACCGGCTGGCAAAAATCTCCCCAAGCAGGCGGGCCCAGCAAAATTATTAAAAAAAGTATTTATCCTCTTGACATTTACACAGAATAATGATATTAAAATAAGTTGATGAAACCCGTACTTTTCCCTAGCATTAACTCCAAGACGGGGTAAGTTTTCAAGACGATGCCTTAAATATCAGTGGTATCCTATCAGAATTATTATTGAAACGCAGAACGACACAATAGTAGCAGTACCGCTAACATCACACTTATGTCTGACTCTCCTCCCTCCCCAATCTCCCCAGAATCTGCACCGGAAAGTGCTGCTACCGAAAACCGCAGTTCCAAAACTCGGCAACTGTTGGGCATGAAAGGGGCCGCTAGCGGGGAAACTTCCATCTGGAAGATTCGCTTGCAATTGATGAAACCGATTACCTGGATTCCCCTGATTTGGGGCGTGGTGTGCGGGGCGGCCTCTTCTGGAAACTATGTTTGGAATCTAGAGAATTTCTCGATCGCAGCAGCTTGTATGTTGATGTCAGGGCCGTTGCTGACCGGGTACACTCAAACTTTGAACGATTTTTACGATCGCGAAATCGACGCCATTAACGAGCCCTACCGTCCGATTCCCTCCGGTATCATCTCGATTCCCCAAGTAGTAACGCAAATTTTGGTATTATTAGGCGCTGGCATTGGGGTGGCTTATGCTCTAGACTTGTGGGCGGGTCATGAATTCCCGATAATGACTGTTTTGACTCTCGGCGGCGCGTTTCTAGCTTATATCTACTCTGCGCCCCCGCTGAAACTCAAGCAGAATGGCTGGTTGGGAAATTATGCCCTGGGTGCTAGCTACATTGCCCTGCCTTGGTGGGCGGGTCAAGCTTTGTTTGGTACACTAGATCCGACCATTATGATCTTGACCCTGTTTTACAGTTTGGCTGGGCTGGGAATTGCGATCGTCAATGATTTCAAAAGTGTTGAGGGCGATCGGCAATTAGGGTTAAAATCTTTACCAGTGATGTTTGGCATCAGCACCGCAGCTTGGATTTGCGTTTTGATGATCGACATCTTTCAAGCTGGGATTGCAGGCTATCTGATCAGCATCCACCAAAACCTTTACGCTGTCATTCTGCTGCTGCTGATAATTCCCCAAATTACTTTTCAGGATATGTACTTTTTGCGTAATCCCCTGGAAAATGATGTTAAATATCAGGCAAGTGCTCAGCCTTTCCTGGTTTTGGGTATGCTGGTAGCAGCCTTGGCACTAGGTCATGCGAATTAAGCAGAGTTTTGAGTTTTGAGTTAAAAAATTTTGAATTAAAAAAATCTAATTCACTTCTCAAAAAAATACCAAGTTCTGCAGCGTTAAGAAAAGTTTTGAATTTTGAGTTTTGAATTAAAAACTTTTTAATTCAAAAAAACTAATTCAAGGCAGCGTGTTATTCAAGAAAAAATGTCGAATTAAAAATTAAGAATTGAAGAAGGCTAGCTTTTTTAATTTTTAATTTTTAATCGGACTTGATGAGGTTTGAAGGTCTGATCGTGGCAGAATTTTTCTCAAATATCAAAGATACATTGAGCAAAGTCACTAACGCAATAAGCGGTAATTCCGATCGAGAACCGCCGAAGGCAGCGAAGGGCAATAAGCTCAACTCGCCGGAATCCGAGGCGGAATTTTCTACACGGACAAGGGATGAGCGCTCCGAGTATGTGGTATCAGAAGATGCTGCATCTCTAGAAGAGTCAGAATATTTAGACTCAGAATATTTAGACTCAGAATATTTAGAGTCAGAATATTTAGAGCCAGAATACGCTCGATATCCAATAGTCAAACGCAATTGGCAAGGGTTGAAGCGCTTAATTGCTTGGTTGGAAATTGAACCTCAAGTTACCAGCTTGCAAACCAAGGGAAAAGAATTGTTGGGGCCGGGATTAAGTTTGCTGGGAACTAAATCACCCCAAAAATCCGATAGTAGCGAATTGCCGGAAAATAGCGAATCGCAGAACACCCAACTGCAGAGACATACGGAACTACAGGAAATTAGCACACCGCAGGAAAATAGCGCACCGCAGGAAAAAACTAAAAAACGGATCTCCCGCCGCCCTAGATTTTGGATAAGTTTAGGTGTGGTAAGTATAGGCGGGGGCGCTTTAATCTACGGTTTATGGATTTTGTACACCTTAGACAAAGGTTTGCCAGATGTTAACGATTTGTCAGCGTTTAACCGCGACGGAACGCTGACAATTAAGGCAGCAGATAATACGATTTTGTTGCAGTCGGGGCCTGCAACTAGAGATAAACTGAAACTTAAAGAAATTCCCGAACTCTTGGTTCAAGCTTTTATTGCCATAGAAGACCGCCGTTTTTATCAACATCGCGGGGTGGATTATCAAGGTATTGTGCGATCGATTGTTTCTAATTTGATCGCGCGAGATTTAGTGCAGGGCGGCAGTACAATTACGCAACAATTGGCTCGCGTTGTTTTTCTCAATCAGGAAAGAAGTATTAGGCGGAAAGTTCGAGAAGCTCTTTTAGCTCAAAAAATAGAGCGGGAGTTGAGTAAAGAGCAAGTTTTAGAAAGATATTTAAATCTGGTTTATTTGGGTTCAGATGCCTACGGAGTGGCAGATGCAGCGTTGGTTTTCTTTAGCAAAACAGTCGATAAATTAACTTTGGCAGAGATGGCAACTTTAGCGGGTTTGCCCCCGGCACCGAGCGAATATTCGCCTTTGGTTAATCCCGATATTGCTAAGCAACGCCGCAATCTTGTGCTGCAACAAATGCAGGAAGCGAAGGTAATTACAGAGGCTGAGGCGAAGGCGGCGATGGCGGAACCTATCGCCGTTAAACCAAGTCCGCCGAAGCGATTTAAAGTGGTCGCGCCTTATTTTGCTAGTTACATTCGGAAGGAATTGCCACGCTATGTTTCTCAGGATGCTTTGGAAGCTGGCGGTTTGACTGTTGAGACGACGGTGGATTTGAAGTGGCAGAAAATAGCGGAAAAGGTGGTTAAAGATGCGATCGAAGTTGATGGCCGCCGTCAGGGTTTTGAACAGGCCGCTTTAGTTTCTATGGACACTAAGACTGGGGAAGTTAAGGCCCTGGTAGGAGGTGGAAATTTTAAGGAAAGTGAATTTAATCGCGCTACGCAGGCTTTGCGGCAGCCCGGATCGACGTTTAAAGGGTTGGTTTATGCCGCGGCGATGGCGGCTGGTTTTTCTCCCTATGACGGTTACGAAGACGAACCAATTATTATCGACGGCTATCAACCGAATAATTATGGCAAAAAATTTAGCGGTTGGCGATCGATCTCTGATGCTTTGACGCGTTCGGTGAATGTCGTAGCTGTGAAGGTGTTGATGGATGTGGGGTTTGAACCGGCGATCAAAGTAGCCAACGATATGGGAATTAAGTCGAAATTGAGTCCGATTTATTCCCTGGCTTTGGGATCTTCAGAGGTGAATTTGCTGGAGTTAACCAATGCTTACGGTACTTTAGCAGCGCAAGGGAATTTTATTGAAGCCCACGGAATTAAGCGGGTGATTAATCAGCGGGGAGATGTGATTTATCAGGCTAATTTTAAACCGAAGCGGGTTTTGGATAAGGATAGTGCTGCGATTACTACTTGGATGTTGGAGGGTGTTGTGCAAGACGGTACGGGGGGGCCTGCGGCTTTAAACGATCGCGCTGTAGCAGGCAAAACTGGTACTTCGGAAAATGTCCGGGATTTGTGGTTTATTGGTTACATTCCACAGGTTGTGACTGGAGTTTGGCTAGGAAATGATGATAATTATCCCACCTGGGGAACTAGCGGTACGGCGGCCTACAATTGGCGCGATTTTATGAGTCAAATTGTTAAGGGAATGCCGGTAGAGAAGTTTCCTAAGTTGCCGGAGTTGGAGGGCCGCAAAGGCAGTATTAAGGCTAAACCGGTGGAGCCTAAGAGGATTATTCGGGGAATGATTGTGAATGAGGATGGTGCGATCGTACCTTACAATCCCAATCCTCAACCCCGGTATCGCCAGTGGGAAGAGCCTGCTTATCAAGAGCCTGCTTATCAAGAGCCGGGATATTAAGCGGGTTTTACCAACAATTGCCACCCGTAGGGGCGGGTTTCACGAACAATAATCGCCTAAAACCAATAATCTCATAAACCCGCCCTCACCCAACGGCAAATTTCAATATACCTCTCCCATAATTATTGTGGAACAGGCATCCTGCCTGTTCAAAACTGGCTTTTCTGGAGATGTCTAATATCATGTCCGCTCGATTGACCATAATATCCCGGCCGGGCGGGTTTTTGAGATTGTCCATTATTGGCAGATATTATTGGTGAACCCGCCCCTACCTAATTTCGGGCGAAGCGAAGCGGAGGGAATCGACCGGACATGATATAATGTACAAAAAAATCTAATCTCGTTTGATCCGCACCATAAAAAAGCCGTCCATGTGATGTCTGTGCGGCCAAACTTTCACCCATCCTTCGGGTGATGGCTGTACTGGTAAATCAATTGTTGGCGGTTCGATTTGCCAGTGAGGATTGCTGTCTAAGAACGATCGAATAACTGTTTCATTTTCCAAGGGATGAATTGTGCAAGTTGCATACACTAATACGCCGCCGGACTTGACAAATGTCGCTGCATTTGCTAGCAATTCCGATTGCAGTTGAGATTGTTGTTGAATGTTTTCGGGCGTGTGGCGCCAGCGGGCGTCGGCGCGGCGGTGGAGGGTTCCGAGGCCGGAACAAGGTGCGTCTAGTAAAACTCTGTCTGCGAGGTTAACAAACTCTGGGAAATGGCGGCTGTCTCCGGTATGAATTTTAATGGATTTCATCTGGAGTCTGTCTGCATTTTCTTTAAGTTTTTTGAGTCTGCTGGCGGTTTTGTCGCAGGCATAAATAGTGCCTTCATCCTGCATTAATTCGGCGCTGTGGGTGGTTTTTCCCCCCGGCGCGGCGCAGGCGTCGATGATAGTTTCCCCTGGCTGGGGCGCTAGTAAATGGCTGACTAATTGAGCGCTGCTGTCTTGGATTGTCCACCAACCTTCGCTGTATCCGGGGAGGTTTTGAATTGCGCCGATGCTGCCATTTAGTCTTAATGCTTGTGGCAAGTTGGGGATTCTGCTAACCCTAATGTTGTGGGATTTGAAGGCCGCTTCGATTTGGGCGATCGAGCTTTTTAAGGGATTGATTCTCAGGTCAATTGTGGGGGATTGGTTGAACCATTCACAGAGTTGTTCGGTTTCGGTTTCGCCTATTTGTTCGATCCACAATTCTATTAGCCATTCGGGGAAGCTGTGCAAAATTCCTAGGCGTTCAACGGGTGATTTATAATTGGTAACTGTTAATGGGTTTAAGTCGTTATCTGTTAAACGGATGTATTGGCGCAACAAACCGTTGACAAAACTGCTGAGTCCTGAAAATCCGTTTTCTTTTGCTAGTTGAACGGTGGTGTTGACGGCGGCGGAGGGGGGAATCTGGTTGAGATATTCGAGTTGATATAACCCTAAATGTAAGATTGTGCGGAGTTCGGGCGGTTGTTGGGAGGATTTCTTTGTCGCTAGTTTGTCGATGATGAAGTCGATCGATCGCATTCTCCTGACGCTACCGTAAACTAATTCTGTGACTAAACGCCGATCGAGGTCGTTGAGTTGAGAATTGCTGAAAGCGCGATCGAGTGCGGCATCTGCGAATGCACCGCGGCGGTGGACTTCGCGGAGTGCGAGAAAAGCTATTTGGCGGGGATTTTGCATGGTTAAGATATGGAGACCTAGAAACCGGGTTTTTTACGATAATACTTCGTTACAGCCCGCAGATTCGGTGAAAAACCCGGTTTCTGACCACCCGTGCGTCCAGGACTCTAAAAGTTTCAAATTTCCTCTGGATTTATCCCCATTTCTCGGAGTTTTTCTGAAAGGCGATCGGCTTTTTGCTGTACTAACTCTTTCTCCTCTCGTTCTTGTTCCATTTGTCTTGATAACTCCACATAAGACAAAAACTTGAGTCCATCGGGACGATAAATTTCTAAATCTCCCGATGCAGTTTCAAAACGTGTCTGCAAACGCGGACTTACCCAACCCTCCATTGATTCAATATAGTTGAGTTCTCCGTCACTTCGCACCCAACCCATTAACTCATTATCCTTTAAATCGTAGAAATAACATTCTTCAACCCCATAATTATCGTAAAACTTAAAAAGCTTAAATATTGTTCCCATGCGGTTGCCAGGGGGTAAGGATTCAGGTCAAAAAAACTTCAGTGTCAAAAGCTGGTAAAATAAACGAATGAAAAAGCCCGCAGCCACCAG
>NZ_JAUBOQ010000017.1:50845-132678 GCF_036700325.1 Microcoleus sp. Z1_B2 | reverse complement strand
GTCGAGCGCGAGCGGACGATCATCCGATCGCGCTCGACTATTATAATTTACTTGGGGACAATTAATCCACCCTGCTTCTTAAGGGGGGCTAGGGGGGATCGAGATTTAATGGTCAAACAGCAGTCTGTGACTGGGTTTAACGTTAAGTTGTCATGCCTTGGGCACGGTGGGGTGTCCGGCCCCTGGATCGCGAACCCATCCCTCCCATCCAATTCTGTACCGCATTCGGCAAGTCCTCTTGATTTGGCCCAAAACCTGTTAAGGGCAATTCCAGCGGTGGGTTAAGCGTGCCATGCTTGATAAAATTCTGGGTAAGTCATATTTTCGGCACACTCCCAGATGACTCCGTAGCACTTCTCATTGCGACCCAAATTATTTTTGTAGATTTCGGAAGTTAGGCATTTTTTTAAACCTGAAACTGCGGTAGCGAAATGTTTACCTTTCATAATTTTCAGTAAGCTATCTGCCGGGTCAAAAATAGAATATTCAGGGTGATAATTAGGAATCAACTCTATTAAAGTCGCGATCGCAACTGTGTAATATTTCTCTATTTTCCCTAAGCTAGATGCCGCTCGACACAGGGTATCTGCATTACCTGAATTGCCGATTAACTCGACTAAGATGGCGAGCGCTTCAGGACTATCTTTTCCTATTGTCCCTAAGCTAGATGCTGCTTCCCACGGGGTATGTTCATCACCTGAATTGCGGATTAACTCGACTAAAGCGGTGTTCGCTTCCGGGCTATCTTTGCCGATTTTCCCCAAGCTTTCTGCTGCTTGCCGTCGGGTATATTCATTCTGAGAATTAGCGATTAAATCGACTAAAGCGGAGATTGCTTCTGGGCTATCTTTACCGATTTCCCCCAAGCTTCCTGCCGCTAAACGCCGAGTAAATTCATCACCTTAATGGCGGATTAACTCGACTAAAAGGGAAATTGCTTCTGGGCTATCTTTGCCTATTTTGTTTAAACTTGCTGCTGCTGATGACTGGGTTATTTTATTGTTTGAAGTGCGGATTAAATCGCCTAAAGCTGAAATCGCTACTGTGTTACCTTTGTCTATTTTTCCCAAACATTCTGCGGCTCGCCACCGGGTAACTTGATTGCGGGAAGTGCTTATTAACTCGACTAAAGCAGCGATCGCAACAGGGTTATTTTTGCCGATTGTTGCTAATCTTTCTGCCGCTTGATAACGATTATCTTTAGGACGGTAGTTGCGGATTGAATCCAATAAAGTTTCGATCGCTACCGGGTTATCTTTGTCTATCTTACCTAAAATTTCTGCCGCTCGCCCTTGAGTAACTTTATTATCTGAAGTGCGGATTAACTCGACTAAAGCGGCGATCGCAACTGGATTATTTTTGCCTATTTTCACTAAGCTATATGCCACTATTATACAGGTAGGTACGTTAGACCACCCGAAAACCGGGTAGAAACCGTTCTCAACTGAATTGCGGATTAGTTCTACTAAAGCGGCGATCGCTTCTGGGCTATCTTTTCCTATCTTCCCTAAGCTATATGCCGATCGCTTCCAGGTGTTTTTCTCAACTGAAGTGTGAATTAACTCTGCTAAAGCGGAGATCGCTACTGGGCTATCGTTATCAATTTTACCCAAGATATCTGCCGCTTGCCACCGAGTAACTTCATCCTGAGAAGTATTGATTAATTCGACTAAAGTGGCGATCGTGTCTGGGCAATTTTTGCCGATTTCCCCCAAACTTCTGGTCGCTTCCCTCCGGGTATATTCATCACCTGAATTGCGGATCAACTCGATTAAAGCGGAGATAGCCCTTTGGCGATCTGTTTCTTTCAGAACTTCCCTTGCCCTCTCGACAATTGGATCGAGAAATGTCCGCCACTCCTGTTTTTGCTTATTAAAATAACCAAATCCCCAAATAACAATCTGCGACACAATCTCATCAGCAAGACTACAATCTTTAAACTCAGCAATCCCCGCAGCCGCTAGAAAATATGCCCGATATCCATAAAATTTATCCCACCCAACCTTAAACTTAACCAACGCTTTAATAAACGCTTCCTTCTCCTCCTTCCCTACCTCCTCACGCCCCAACCACAGCAAAATAACCTCCTTCCACTGCTTCTCAAAAATGCGATACCTAGCATCAGGATGTTGCGGATTCTTAGGAAAGTGATTCAAGAAAAAGTGCCAATCCTCAACCGCCAACGCCGCAAAATATTCCTGAAACGTCGGATGGTAAAAAGCATAAATCCCCTCCGCCGTCTCCGCATCCCTCGCCACTAAATTCAGCCAACCCAAACGACAAGCTAACTCAAACTGCGATGCACCCATCACCCGATATCCCACACTTTCTCGCAACTGAAACCGGGACGTTTCATTTAACATCCCTGAAAGTGCCAATTTCCCCAAAGCAGCATTCAATTCCTGCTGCTGAATCAAATTCAGGCGCGGTTTTTTCCACTGATACAAAGTTGTCACAAACCGTTGATAAAGCTTCGCCTTAGTATCCGGCAAATCCCCATCCAACGACTGCCAAGTGCCGCACAGCAGCGGGCATCTCAGGGGATTTTTCACTAAATCTCGAATTCGCTCTTTCCCCGGTGCTGCTAATGCTTCGCGTAGCTGTTGAGAAAGATCCTCTCCAGCCCCCCTTGCTAAGGCTACCGTGTACACACAAACCCCTTGATAAGGGGAGGGTTGGGGTGGGGTAAAAAATTTACGATTCATTTAGGATTGCTATATATACTGCGAACCGGTTGAATTGAAAGTTTTACCGCATTCGTGAGCGCATACGTCCAACCTTTTGGAACAGGAAAAACTTTTTGTGAGGTCTTCGCGAAACCAATCTCTGGCGATCGCATCTTTCACTGATTGAGTTCTGAGAGAATTAAAGCCATTTCCATACTTTTCAATTAAAGCCAGCATTTGCGGTCTGTAAGTGTGGTTATAAACAGCGTATTTAGTATGGCTTACCCAACAGCAAGGCCAGAGTTCCGCTTCAAAACTGATGAAAATCTCTTTGCTGGCTTGAGTTTGACAGCTAATTTCTACATTTCGGTAGTAATTGTTTAGGCTACCAAATTTTTCTACAGCTTGCAGAAATTGGTCTCCCTGGGGATTTTTATATTGTTCCAAGGATGGGGGTTGGAGTTCTTCGCTGGCTGGCTTTGATGGGACAGAAGGAGTTGCTTCTGGTGCTTGAGTGGTTTCGATTGCTATAGCTTGATACCAAGCATAATTTGCTTTTTCTGGTTGCCCCAACTGTGTCAACACTTTAGCCAAATTGCGATAAGCTCCTGCAAAATTGGGTTTAAGCTCGATCGCCTTTTGGTAATAAGCACTAGCGGGCTGCCACTGTTGCTGTTGAGCATAAAGACTGCCGACATTAGCATAAACTTCTGGAAAATTAGGCTGAATTTTGAGGGCCTTGGCGTAACAGTCTGCTGCTGCTTGCATCTTCCCCAAACCTTGAACAGCATTGCCTAAAGTTTTCCAGGCTGCTGCAAAATTAGGTTGATTTTTTAGGGCTTGTTGGCTGGCTGCGATCGCCTCTGATAGCTTTCCTTGTTTCAAGAATTCCTCAGCTTGTTTGTGCAATCCAACAGCGGTCTGTGTTTGATTTTGAGGAGCTGACGCATTATTTGTTGCTGGTTGGTTTGGGCGATCGCTCTTGGCATCTACCTGAGACTTTTCTGCCTTCTGAGGCTGTTGATTGGCGGACTCTTTTTCATAAATCTCTTTCGCCACAAAACGAGAGGTTGCTTTCGGTACAAACTCGACAAATCCTAATTTTTGGGCTAAATCCCGTGCTGCTTCTACTTGGTGCTGGTTGTGTTCAAAAATCAAGTAGTGCCATACAGCTTTTCCGCCAGCTTGGATGAAGGCATTAACAGACTGCATTATTCTGTCCCAGTTGGTATTTTGGCGGTAGATGCTGTTAGTATCTGCCAACCCGTCGATACTAAAAGTTACGCTATCGTGTTCTCCTGTCATCGCCTTTGCCAGGGCTTGCCACCAGTCGGGATTGCGTCCGCTACCATTAGTATAAAGCCCGATTTGAGGAACTCCCATGCGGTGCAAATACTCGATCGCGGGAATTGTGGTATTGCTAGTCATAGCATCGCCGTAGTTGCCGCACATATACACCAAATCCAACTGAGAGCAAAACTCTTGTGGGAAAATTCTCTCAATATCCTCCATCTTTAATTCTGCCCCCGGCAAAATCGGGTTGCCGGTGCGGGGACACTGGGGACAAGCTGCATTGCACCTGGAGGTAATTTCTACGCTGACTCTCCTGATATCTTCATATTTTAAGTACATGAGTTTTCTCCAATTAATTTGTGATTAATATTGAAATCGCGATCGACAGAATTAGATAACAAGAGGTGTGATTGAGTGATTAAAAATTAAAATTATACCTTATGCCTGCAGGCTGTGAACATGATATAAGTTTTTTGTATAAAGACCGAGGCGGCGATGACGACTATCTTGCTTGATTTCAAATTTTAATCAAAAACCGCAGCTCGATCGACATCGAGCCGCGGTTTTTTTAAGCTAAAGTTTCACTTAATCCCGGCCGTTGAGAGCAATCAGCAGGCGCAGAATGAAAATGAACAAGTTGATGTAGGTCAAGTACATCGACAGAGCGGCGGGCAAATACTGGTCGTCGCGGTAGCTGCGGGGTAATATGTAAAAATCGACGATCGCAGCGCCGGCAAATATAAACACGCCGATGCCAGAAATGCCAATTTCCAACCAGGTTGGGGTGTAGACGCCAAATAGAGATAGCAGAAACTGGCCGCCAACGACGACTAACAAAGCAATCACACCTAAACTGATAGTTTTGGTGAGGGCCATGCCGTCTTGTTCAGAAAGGTTGGAGCCAATTTGGCGGGCGGCGATAAAGGTAATGCCGCAGCCGAGGGCTGCAAAACCAATACCGGCGATGCCGACGCCTTCGCTTCTGAGGGCTATAGACACCAATCCGCTGAGGGTGTAGCCTGTAAGCAAGCTGTAGGTTGCCAGCAGAGGCAAAGCGGTATTTTTGTTATTTTGTTCGGCTGCGCCGCGGGCGACGAAGAACAGAATTAATTGTAGGACGATCGCGGCAATGAACGTGGGAAAGAAGATCCCGGGATAGTTGCGGATCACTCCGAGGCCACCGTAGGTGCCGACAGCAGTTAAGACAAGTCCGCCGCCCACGAAGGGGAGAGCGTTGGAGATGACGTTGGGGCCTACCAGCGCGTGGTTTTTGGCCTCGCGCACGGCTTCGCGGAAATTGCTAGTGTTACTCACGAGGATTTACCTAATTTGGGCTGAGAATTGCTATCTATCATTTTGACAGCTTTACACTTTGTTTGCAAAACCTCAAAGAGTTTAAAGATTTGATAAAGAACGGGGGTGAAATCACTCCAACGCAGGGATCGATTGTTTATAATCGACTGCGTACAGGTCTGTGCCGTGTCGCCCTCTCGCACCGTTGCGCGTCGTGGCTAAGCTATAATTGAGTTTAAGAGGTCGGCGCTATCTGCGGTCAAGGGCTACCTTAAAGTCGATAAAATCGCAAATAGCGGATGTAAATCAATTTGGGATGGGGGATTTACGATTGCGGATTAAGGAGTATATGCTAGAGGCAGGGATCACAGTTAATTTTAGGCTTTTGATGGGCGATTTAGTTTAAACTAGAGACCAGAAACTTCAATAATGTAAAATCGCCAATCAAAAATCGCTTCCGTTAATTACTAAGGTAGCTCAGATAGAGGATACCCAGAAAATTAATGAATAGATCGAGTTCTATCGAAAAACTGCTAAATAGGTAATGTCCAATGCCCACATTTTTTGAGCGCAAATTATTGCCACCTACAGCCGGAATTTTATTGGCTGCCGCCGTTATTTCCGGCGGTCAACCTGCCGTTGCAGCTAATGTCCGAGCCGTTTATACCGCTACTTCTGGGCAGGGTTCAGAAAATTGGCTGCTGGCTAAAAATACCGAGCAATTCACCCAAGCAAATTCTGGAATACCGAGCCGGGGGCCGGCAAAGCCGGAGCCTCTCCCGGCAAGAATTCCTGAGCCTTCGGCGGTGGTAGGGTTGGGTTTAGTTGCGGGTTCGCTGGCGCTGACTCGCCGGAAAGTGAGAGTTAAAAATTAGACTTTTAGCCAAAAGTCTAATTTTTGGATTTTTAACTGCAGATACACGCGGATAATCGCAGATCAATCAGGATATCAGGATTTTAGCCGATCGCGTCGCGCAGAGCATTTTTAGTCATAGCTGCGATCGACTGTTCGGTAGCTTTCGGCAAGTGATAGTATTTCCCTCCAGAAGTCTTGGCCAATTCCTTCGCAAAGCCAGTCGAAATAAACTTGCTCTCGGTATCAATCACCAGCAACTGCATTCCCAAACCGCGAATTTTGGCAGCAATTTCTAACAATTCAGCTTTAATATCTGGCTTTTCTCCATCTACAATCGGTTCCCCCAAAGAACGAGCCAAAGGAATATTCCCCCGCCCGTCAGTAATTGCGACAATCGCCACTTGACCGATATCTCCAGACTGACGGGCGTTGACTCCCACCCGCACGGCTTGAGTCAAACCGTGGGCCAGGGGGGAACCGCCGCCACAGGGCAACCGTTCCAAACGCTTGCGGGCCAAGGCTATGGAGCGAGTCGGCGGTAGCAGCACTTCTGCTTGTTCTCCGCGAAAGGGAATGAGAGCAACTTGGTCGCGGCTTTGATAAGCTTCTGTCAGTAGCTGCATGACTGCACCTTTGGCCGACTGCATTCGGTTGAGGGCCATCGAACCGGAAGCATCGACGACAAAGACGACTAAAGCTCCAGCTTTTCTGGCCAAGCGCTTCGCCCGAATGTCTCCCTGTTCCACAAATACACTGCGCTGAACCCCCCCTTGACCGGGGGGTTGACTCGTCTGTTGCCCCCCCAAGCTTCGGGGGGGTTGACTCGCCTCTTGCCCCCCCTTACTAAGGGGGGGTTGGGGGGGGTGAGAATTCCTGTCGCGGCGGGCTTTTTGGTAGGGTGCGGCGGCTCTGAGGGTGGCGTCAACGGCGATGCGGCGAACGGGGCCTTTGGGTAATACTGGCTTGACGTAACGGCCTCTATCTTCCGAGAAAATGGTGCTGCGGCTGCCGGATTTGCCTTGTTTGTTGGCGGATTGTTGGGCGAATAAAAGCACGCTGGGGTCGAGAATTACGCCTTCGGGGTCGAAGAGAAATTCTTCGGGAATGGTATCTTTTTCTGGTTCTTCTTCAGGTTCCGGGTTGTCTTCATCCTCTTGGTCTTCTTCGTCTTCTTGCTCGTTTTCTGGTTCGTCTTGTTCTTGTTCTGACTGCTTTTGGGGAGGCGGTGGGGGGGGAGGAGGAGGAGAGTTTTCGTCTGGGGGAGTTTGGATGATGGTGGCGCGGGGTACGATGACTAATTCTACGGCGCGGCGCAGGTCTTCGGCGTTAACTTCTGTGCGTCCTTCGATGGCGGCGGCGGCTTTGGCGACGCGGACTGCGAATATTTCGGCGCGGTGTCCTTGAACGCCACCCCGGATGGCTTCTTCTACTAGGTAGGCAATTTGTTCGCGTTTAATGCTGACATCTTTGAGCCATTCTCTGGCTAGGATGATTTGGGTTTTGAGGTTGTCGGTGTCTTCGCTGTATTGATTGAGAAAGTCTTGGGGGGAGCTGGAGTAGGATAAAGCTTGTTCTACTGCATAGACTCTTTCTTGTAGTTCGAGTGCTGCGTCGGCTGAAAGTACGATCGCGATTCGATCGAGCAAATGTTCTCTCAGTGGCCCTTCTTCGGGGTTGTAGGTGGCGATAAATAGAGGTTTGCATGGGTGTTGAAAGCTAATGCCTTCGCGCTCTATTTGGTTGCGCCCTTCGGTTAATACTGTTAGCAATTGGTTGGAAATGTTGTCATCGAGGAGGTTGATTTCGTCAACATAAAGTACGCCTCGATTTGCTTGGGCTAAGAGTCCGGGTTGAAATACGGTTTGGCCGAATTTCACTGATTGTTCGACATCGACTGAACCTAAGAGTCTGTCTTCGGTGACACCCAAAGGAATTTGAATGAAGGGTGTGGGAATTATTTCTGTATTTGGGGAATTACTATCGGTGGTGTGGGCATCTTGCCCGCCATTTTCTGGTAACAAGCCTGATGCCTGTTCTGCAACAATTTCATTAGGTTCGGCGTTGCAAAAAGAATCTTTAACAATTTCAATGGGTGGCAGTAAGGAGTGCAAGGCGCGGGCCATTACTGATTTTGCTGTACCGCGGCGGCCTGCGATCGCAACTCCTCCCAATCCGGGATCGACTGCTGCTAACAGCAGGGCTAATTTGATTGCTTCTTGCCCGACTACGGCGGTGAGGGGAAAGGCGGTGGTGGAAGGGCTAAGGTTGGCTGCGGGCATAGGATTTTCGGATGTAAAAATTTGAACTTAATGTTTAGCTTACTTCTTGGAGTATTTTAACTTCTTGCGGCAGAATCACGGTAAAAGTTGAGCCGACTCCTATTTCTGATACTAACTCGATTTTGCCTTGCAGCAGCGTGACGAGCCGCGATACTATCGCTAATCCCAGACCGGTGCTGTCGGTAGGAAAGAGCTGTTTGCCTGCTTCTCCTGCTTGAAAGAAGGGGTCAAAGATGCGGTTTGTATCTTCGGGGGCGATGCCAATGCCGGTATCTGTAATTGCGATCGCCCAATTTCCTTCTCCAGCATGGCGGCAACTTAATTCGATGCTACCAGATTCTGTATAGCGAATGGCATTGCTCAGCAGGTTGATCAGAATTTGTTGCAGCCGCCCATAGTCGGAGATTACTTGTGTTGGGCCGCCGTCGCTGGTAACGGCGAGCTTTAGTCCTTTAGCATCAGCAATTGGCTGCATCATTTCTACTACGGTGTTAATTACCGATCGTACATTAGTTGGCCGCAAGTTAAGTTTAATTTTTCCTGCCTCGGCGCGAGAAAGTTCTAGTGTGTCATTAATCAGGCGAAGCAACTGTCTGCCATTACGCAATACTCGCTCGATGTGTTCGATACCTGGGAGGGTATCTTTAATTTCAGATTGCCATTTTTCTTGGCGCAAGAACAGTTCGGAATAACCAATAATGGAGTTGAGAGGAGTCTTGAGTTCGTGAGCTAAATGGTAAACGTTTTCTTTATTAACGCTGACGAGGCGAGCGAGTTCTTGATTGGTGAGTTTTAACTGAGTTTGAATTTGTTGAAGTTCCTGGAGCCTCTGAGCGACGTAGCTATTGAAACACTGGGCAATTGCTTCGTCTACTACGGCATCTATCAGCCTAAAAGCTCTGAATACGTCGGCGGTGGTTCCTGCTAGCAATTCTGATTCTAACTGCGAGAATATTACTTGACGCAATAAGTGGTATTCCCTGGCTACTTCTGCTGCGTCGTAGCCTTGTTCTGCTCTGAGAAATCCGTGATCTAAACTGGCTTCAATTATTAGTTTTATTTCGCTGTTTTGATATTGGGAAAGCACTGTGGCCATCGCCGCCAGCAGGTGAGGTATGTGATTTTCGATTGCTGAGTGCGGTAATGCCTCAGCGCTTTCAATTTTCCGATCCTGACGAACTGCTTCAATCCACTTCTTGACGATAGTATCGGTTTTGTCGGCGAGCACTTGGCTGTAGTCCATGATGTCTGCGTGGGGGTTGAGTTTGGCAGAGATTGCCCATGCTTCATTGTAGTGGAGCGATCGCCAGATCGCCATATCAAACTTCGGGCGATCGCGACCCTGCCAAAAGAAGTAGTTTAGATGTGATTTTTTCCCAGTGCCGGAACTCTCTCTAGGGGTCGATCCCAGCTTGTTACTACAATAATCAGCCCTTCAACCTATTGACAGAAGAGCCATAAAGTAGTAGATTGCCTCACACTAATAGTTTTTAATTTTAAGTTTTAAATTTTTCAGGGGAATAAATGGAAAACGTACAAGCTGCGATCGCTGCAACAACATTTATATGTGTAATTTTCTTAATAATTACAGAATGGATACACCTCACAGTTGCGGCATTTCTGGGAGCGGTGATTCTGGTTTTTACCCACGTGATGACGTTAAACAACGCGATCGAATATATCGGTCGGAGTCACGCCACGCTGGGCTTATTCTTCGGAGTCATGGTAATGGTGAGAGCCTTTGAGCCTACCAAAGTATTTGAATACTTGGCAACTCAAATGGTGCTTTTGGCGAAAGGCAAAGGCAAAAATCTCTTGCTGGGTATTGTCGCAATTACTACCCCAATTTGTGCAGTTTTGCCCAATGCCACGACAGTCATGCTGCTAGCACCATTAATTCCGCCAATGGCAGAAGAAGTCGGTGTAGATTTTGTGCCGTTACTGATTTTAATGGTATTTGTAGCTAACAGTTCGGGACTGCTGACAATCGTGGGCGATCCGGCGACATTCATTGTCGGTGATGCTATTAACATGAGCTTTGCAGATTACCTGGTAAAGTTAAGTTTGGGCGGGGCAATTGCAGTAGGAGTGATAGTAGTTATGTTGCCTTGGCTGTTCCGCGAAATTTGGAACAAAAAATTAGACGATTTGGAACATTTGCCGCACCCAAAAATCAATCACCCACGAGTTTTAGCAGTGGGCGGTGTAATTATAGCTTTCGTGCTGACATTTTTTGTAATAGGAGAGTCTCTGCCCGTCCCTATTTCACCGGCAGCCGTTGCTTTGTTGGGGGCTGCTTTGGCAATGCTTTTAGCTCACCATTCCCAAATTGATTCTGTTAATAATATTTTGCGGGATTTAGATTGGAGCACGCTGCTATTTTTTATGTCTATCTTTGTGCTGATTGGCGGTTTGGAAAAAACCGGAGTTATCGGCAATATATCTGGAATATTAGCAGTGATTTTAGGTAAGAATATTTTTCTGGGTTCTTTAGTGTTGTTATTTTTTGTAGGTTTGATGTCGAGCGTGGTGCCAAATATTCCCTTGGTAGTGGCGATGGTGCCACTGCTAAAACAGTATGTTGTCAATATCGGGCTTGCACCGGCAGAGGTGCTGGCTCCGGATTTTGCAGGGCAGTTTCCACCTGCTGTGCTGCCACTGTTTTATGCGATGATGTACGGAGCAACTTTAGGCGGAAATGGCACTTTGGTAGGAGCTTCTTCTAATATAGTGGCGGCGGGAATTTCTGAACTCCACGGGCGCCGGATTTCTTTTCAAACTTTTCTGCGTTACGGGCTTCCTGTGATGGCGTTGCAATTGGTGGCTGCGGCTGTTTATGTAACTATTCGGTTTCTGATTTGAAGGAAGAAGGAAGAGGGAAGAAGGAAGAAGGAAGAAAAATTGATTGGTAATACCAAAGTATCTAAAATCGCCAATAGCTACTCCTCAAGACATATTGACAAAATGAAATGCTAGTGCTAATTTTATTGAAATTGGCTTAAAAAGTCAAGCCTAATCCAGCAGTGCGCGATCGAACCAAGCGTGTGGCTGGAGCGGAGGAACCAATTTTCGGGGCGAATCTCTACAGAATTAAAAAGCAAAGTTAAAAATTGCCAAATTTGAGTGTAATTTTTGATTTTGAAAACTAAGGAGAAGGACATCTCTCAGTCCTAGCCCGTCAGCTAACTTCGCAGGCATTGAGAAGAGACTGAAAAGCCAAATGTTCTGAAAAAGATTGTTTGGCTTCGTCAGTGTCTCAGGTTGGTATTGTTCAAGATTCTTGTACCTGCCCTGACTCTGAAGGAGTTTGAAATGTTCATACAGCTTAATTTATCTGCGATCGTAGTTGCAGGAGTTGCAACGTGGAAGCGTGTAAAACCCGTTGTCATCCGAGATGCAGTTTTGTTACCTGCTGCGGGTTTTTTGGGAATTCTTTGCTTGTGGTGGATTGTTGCCAGCTTCAACAGCGATTTGATTCCCACTCCCTATCAGGCGTTAATCGCTAATTTAGATTACATATTGCATCCATTTTACCAGCGCGGGCCTGGAGATATAGGCATTGGCTGGCTGCTGCTAGCGAGTTTGCGGCGGGTGTTGGTGGGATTTTTGCTGGGTGCAGCAGTTGCGATTCCCGTGGGATTTCTCATCGGGATGTCTAAACCAGCAATGATGGCGCTCAATCCGCTGATTCAAATCTTCAAACCGGTGTCGCCGCTAGCTTGGCTGCCCATAGCTTTATCGATTTTTAATTTAGCAGAGCCGTCGGCCATTTTTGTCATATTCATCACGTCTTTGTGGCCGACAATTATCAACACAGCTTTGGGAGTTTCTAACGTTTCCAAGGATTATCTGGATGTGGCGCAAGTTTTGGAAATGCCACGCTGGAGGCGAATTACCAAGATAATTTGGCCGGCGAGTTTGCCATACATTTTTACAGGTTTGCGGATTAGTTTGGGGATTGCTTGGCTGGTAATTGTAGCGGTGGAAATGCTGACAGGCGGCGTGGGAATTGGCTTTTTTGTCTGGGATGAGTGGAGCCGTTTGAATCTGAGTTCGGTCTTTTTAGCGGTGTTTGTAATTGGCTTAACTGGACTTTGGCTCGACGCTGCTGTTGACAAAGTTCAGGAATTAGTAACGCATCGATCGGTCATTAATCATTAGCGATTAGTCAGTAGTCATCAGTCATTAGTCAGCAGCGAACAGTTAACTATCAACTGTCAACTGTAAGGTGCGTCGCTCATCGATGGTCGATTTTTGTTTGTGATGGTTGGTGGCGACGCACCCTACAACTACTACAACTTCAAATCTAAAATCTAAAATCTAAAATCTAAAATTGTATGAGTGACAAGTTTTCCAATGAATGGAAGCGCCGCGAGTTTTTGCAAGGAATGGGAATGGCGGCGGCGGGAATGGCTTTATCTGGTTGTGCAATTAGCGCGGATCGATCGGCAAAAGGACTCACAGAAGAAGCCTCAGCCGTAAAGCAGGTTGTCGATTCCCGAACCTTAGAAAAACCAAATTTAACCGTAGGATACGTGCCGGTTAACGATTGTGCACCATTTGCGATCGCCTGGAAAAAAGGTTTTTTCCGCAAATACGGTTTAAACGTCCAACTCAACCGCGAAGCAAGCTGGGCAACCTCCCGCGATGGCCTAATCTTCGGCCGCCTCGACGCCTCCCCAGTCGTATCCGGCGCGGTCACAAACGCCCGAATTGGCGCAGAAGGAGCGCGGCACGCACCCCTGTGCGCGGCAATGACAATTCACCGCCACGGCAACGCCATGACGATGAACAAAGCTATGTGGGATTTCGGTTTGCGCCCGTGGCACGAATACAACGGCAATTTGGAAGAATTTGGCAAACAATTTCGAGCCTTTTTTGACAGTCAGCCACCAGAAAACAGGGTTTGGGCAGTTGTTCTGAGTTCTTCGATTTACGAATACTTTGTCCGCTACATATCGGCGGCTGCGGGTGTGAATCCGTTGAAAGAATTTCGGGTAATTATTGTGCCGCCACCGCAGATGGTAACTAATATCAGGATTGGCGCCATGCAGGCTTACATGGTGGCCGAACCTTGGAACACGCGGGCAATTCAAGGCAATTTGGGAGTGGGTTTTACCTTCGTGCAAGGCAAGGAAGTTTGGCTGGGGCATCCCGATCGCCTTTTGGGAGTAATGGAATCATTCATTGAGGAAAATCCGAAGACTTATTACTCGCTGGTTAAGGCAATGGTGGAAGCTTGTCAGTATTGCAGCAAGCCGGAAAATCGCAGTGAAATAGCGGCGCTGCTGACTGAGCGATCGTTTACGGGGGCGAAACCGAAAAAAGGGGCGATCGACAAATTTACGCGACCGGCAATAGTTGGCGACTACAACTATGGAGGGTTTGACGAAAAAGACCGCACCATACAATCGTCCGATGCAACTATTTTCTATGACATTCCTAAGAATTTGCCTCAAATACCGGGAAATCATTCAACATTTATGTGGCAGTCTCAAAGTATTTGGTTGATGACTCAAGCCGCTCGCTGGGGACAGATTAAAGAAGTGCCGAAAAATGCTGAGGAATTAGCTAAAAAAGCTTGGAGAACCGACCTTTACCGACAGATTGTTGCCGAAATGGCGATCGATTGTCCGAAGGAGGATTACCAAGTGGAACCTGCAGAACTTTTTATTGATAAACAGGCATTCGATCCAAGCGATCCGGTGGGTTATTTGAAGAGTTTTGAAATTGGAGCCAACCGCCCTCAGTCTTTTTTTCAGTCTTAATGTTTGAGATGTTGCCTTTTTCCTAATGTCCCGCCAGGGAATAAATTCCCTGGCTAATAGCTAAAGTCGGTTGAAACCGACTGCCCAATTTTAGGATTTAGGCAATAGCAAGAAAATTCCATTAACACTTTACTACTTTTTAGGAGAATACCGTGAGCCAATACACTTCTACTTCTACCAGTACCCAAAGTTCGGTCAAGAGCGATCGTCTATTTCTGGAAATAGAGAATTTGTTCAAGTCTTACAAAAATGGTGACGGTAGCGAATTTAGCGTTTTGGACAATATCAATTTAAGTATTGGAGAAAACGAATTTATTTCGGTAATCGGTCACTCTGGGTGTGGCAAATCAACGCTGCTAAAAATAGTGGCTGGTTTGGAAAAACAGAGCGGGGGAATGGTGACTCTGGAAGGAAAAGAAATTCGCAAACCTGGAGCCGATCGCATGATGGTATTTCAGCACTACGGATTGCTGCCTTGGCTGACGGTGCGGGAAAATATTCGGCTGGCAGTTGATGAAGTTTTGCAAAGTCTTAGCCGCCCCCAGAAGATTAGTCTTGTCAACGAACACCTAGCAATGGTAAACTTAACGGCAGCAGCCGATAAATATCCAGACGAAATTTCAGGGGGCATGAAACAGCGGGTTGGGATTGCGCGAGCTTTGGCGATTCGACCGAAAATGTTATTAATGGACGAACCGTTTGGAGCGCTGGATGCTCTGACTCGCGGCAAGTTGCAGAAACAGGTGCTGGACATCTGGGAAAATCACAGACAAGCTGCAATGATGATTACTCACGATGTGGATGAAGCTATCTATATGTCCGATCGCATTGTACTGATGACAAACGGCCCGGCTGCGACGATAGGTGAAATTTTGTCAGTGCCGTTTGCGCGCCCGCGCGATCGCCAAGAGTTGCGGGAATCCCAGGAGTATTACGAACTCCGCAACTATGCTTTGAATTTTCTCGATCGCTACTTTACCCAAGACGAATAACGCCCGACGAACAGAGAAAACAATTCACTTAATAGAGGTCAAGCCTGTGAATCTCAAAACAATGTTAGCGCGTTTTGAAAGTGCATTGGGATACCAAAATTTAGCAGAAGAAATGGTGTTGCTGCCGGAGCCAAAAGTACCCATTTCTAAGAAATCCAAATCTCCACAACAGCCAAAAACTATCAATTTTATTGTCGGTTACAACAGTTCTGCTCAAAGTCAAATAGCTCTGGATATTACCCTTTGGATGGCGCATCAAACTCGTTTAGTAACAACTAAAGAAGTCACGGTTCAAGTAGTCTACGTGATCGACGAAGCGCCAAAAGGTTACGGCGAAGATACTGGAAATTTTGCTGTGGAAAATTCCCTGGCTAACACGCCAAAATTGTGGGAATTAGAGGAAACATTCACCCTAAATTGTGCAGCGCCTGCGATCGCTTTACCCACCCAAATCCCCTCGGTATCCCAGCACAAAGATTGGATAGACCCGCATTATTTCCAAGCAATTTATGGTGAAAATAATGAGTACGAGGTTGCAGATAAGTTGCTGTGGCAAGCGCGCTGTTTGGCTGAGGAATGGCGCGGTTTATTCAAAGCTCATTTACGCATCGGGCGGGTTGCTACAGAACTGAGAAATGTGGTGGAATTAGAAGCAGCAAATTTACTCTTCTTGGGCTGCGATTCTGGCAACCACCCGCTGGTTAAGGAACTAGGCAATAATTTTCCGTGCTGCGTGCTCGGTATTCCTTCGGCACTCAGCTATCAGATGGATGTTCAGCCTGAAGAAAGTTTGAGCAAGTTACAGTTGGCGACAACTATACCTGCACGTTAAACTTGTTCACTCGTTGGGCCAGAATCTAAATATGTAAGGTGCAGCGCACCCTTTTTTTGCGTAAATTCTGTATCGTTCAAAAATTAAAAATGGTTTCCTCCCTCGAAGTCCTAATTATGACACAATTAGGACTTTTTTTGATGGTGGAGAATTTTAAAGTTATCGTCAAGGAAAATTATCGGCACTTATCTGATCGTAGACAGTTCGTTAACTAATTTTATCTTTCCCCGGCACACAGAGCGCAGCAGGCGATCGATCGAGCGTTTGTCTTCCTCAGTCAAAGTTTCATCAAAAATAGCAGCCATCAAACCGTACCTATCCGCTAGAGTAATGTAGCCATTTTGATTCACTTCGGCAAACAGCTCGCCCAAAGCAGATGGAATCAGGTGGACAGGAGTTTGCATAGTAATTGACTCTCTCACTCGACGATCGCGCGATCGGGCGTTTCTGCGGCAACCAAAGGCGATCGCACTATAAAAATTTATAGCTGTATTGCCTTTAAATGTGTGACAATAAACAGCAAAATTTGTGATAGTAAACAGCAAAATTTGTGAAGTAAATCACATTAAAAATTGGCGGATTATGCTAAGATTGCAGTTGCCGTTGAGCGAAGACATAGCAACTGCAAACTTAATTTTTTCTAAAGATTGAAAATCACCACTTCCTCCACAGGTTCAGCTAACTCAAACTTAAACACCCGCGAATAGAAATAGAATTCGCCGTCAAGAGTTCTTTTGATATTTTCAGCGCGGCGAAAACCGTGCTGTTCCCCTTCATAAGCAACATAAGCAACCGGCAAACCTTTAGCTTTCAAT
Organism: Microcoleus sp. Z1_B2; assembly: GCF_036700325.1. Lineage (NCBI taxonomy): Bacteria > Bacillati > Cyanobacteriota > Cyanophyceae > Oscillatoriales > Microcoleaceae > Microcoleus > Microcoleus sp. Z1_B2. The sequence continues at coordinate 115,884 of NZ_JAUBOQ010000017.1, read as the reverse complement.
ATGTCTACCATCATTTCCGCTTGATTGGGCGGAACCACTTTATCTTCTAATCCTTGAAAAAAGATAACGGGACAAGATAAACGTTCGGCGGAATGAATCGGCGAACGAGCTACATACAAATCTTTTCTTTCAGGATAAGGCCCGATTAATCCATCCAGATAGCGCGCTTCAAACTTGTGAGTATCCGTTGCCAAAGCTTCCACATCGCTAACTCCATAATAGCTCGCACCGGCCTTAAACACATCGCGGAAAGTAAGAGCGCACAGAGTGGTGTACCCCCCTGCACTGCCTCCGGCGATCGCCATTCTTTCGCCATCAACTAAACCTTTTTGAGCTAAATATTTAGCACCGTTAGCGCAGTCATCAACATCGACAATTCCCCAACTATCTTGCAGTCTTTTTCTGTATTCTCGGCCGTAACCAGTGCTGCCGCCGTAATTAACATCGAGCACGGCAAAACCGCGACTCGTCCAATATTGAATTTTCAAATTCATGCTACTAGAAGTAGCAGCAGTTGGGCCCCCGTGACTTTTCACAACAAGCGGCGGTTTTTCACCCGCAGGTGCTGCAAAATCTTGATTTTTCGGGGGATAGAAGAAACCGAAAGCAGTCAAATTGTTTTCCGTGGGAAATTCGATAGGTTCCGGTACAGAAAGATAACCAGAGTTGATGCTTAAATCGCTCGATTTTCGCAGAACTTCTAGTTGACTTGTTGCTAAATTTAATTGTACAATAGCACTAGATTCTGTCGGCGAAGCTGCCAGAAAAACCACATTTTCTTCCCGCGCTTTGACGGAGGAAATATCAGTGTAAGGCGTGTCAATTGTTGTCAAATGCTTTGTCGTTAAATCAAGACTCGCTAAATACCACAGGCCTTGCTGAGTGTAGGTGCAAATAATTTTGCTTTCCGAGACAACGGCATAAGTAGACATTCCAAAAACCCACTGAGGAAGTCCGAATTCAGCCGCCATTTCGCACAAGCTGGTTTCTATCTCTGCTTCCCCCCTTACCAAGGGGGGATTGAGGGGGGTTCTAGATTGCCAGCGGTAGAAATTCCACCAGTTAGACTTGTCAGAAACAAAATACAAAACTCCATCGGGCGACCATTCCGGTTGAAAAATCGACTCCTCAACCCCGCCAGCAACCAAGTATTTTTCACCTAAAGAACCGTCAGCCTTAATTTCTGCCACCCACAATTCTGTGCCATCCCACGGCATATTTGGGTGGTTCCAACAAATCCAGGAAAGTTGAGAACCGTCTGGACTTAAACGAGGGGAAGCATAAAAATCCTTGCCCTGAGTTAAGATTTGAATATCTTCGCCGTTATCTAAATTAATGCTAACAATAGTATTGACAGGTTCCCCCTCACCCGCATGGTCTTCGCGCACGCAAATCAGGCGATTTCGTTGCTTGTCAACTATCGCATCTGCATAGCGACAATTAGCAGCAGGAGTCAGAGGTTCGGGTTGAGAATTTAATGTTTGAACATAAATACGTTGGTCAGCAAAATGAGAGAAATAGACAACACCGCCAGCAACGGCAAAAGCAGCGCCGCCGTATTCGTTAACGCGAGTGCGAACATTAAAAGGATGCGGTGTCACGTCGTTGATTGTACCATCAGGAGTGCGCCGCACGAGGACGCTTCGCCCCGCTTCCGAAGGTCTTCCCTCAACCCAGTAAATATCATCGCCGTCAATAGCAATTTGTCCGAGTCCGACAGTTCCAGAAACAATTAAATCCGAAGAAATAGGTGATTTCCAAGAGCCGTAAGGTGATACTGTGGTCATATAGTTAAGGCCGTTGTGTTTCTCGCACAAAAAAAATAATATTTGTAGTTTACAGTAATTCAGTGACCGGGGAAGCAAAATGTCTAAAAAACTCGTACTAATGGATCACGACGGTGCAGTTGACGACTATCTCTCAGTCGTGTTGCTGATGACAATGGAGGAAGTCGAAACTCTGGGAGTAATTGTAACTCCTGCGGACTGCTACATTCAACCGGCGGTGAGTGCAACGCGCAAAATCCTTGATTTGATGGGGCGTTCAGAGGTTCCGGTGGCGGCGAGTACGGTGCGGGGACTCAACCCATTTCCGGCGTTATTTCGGCGAGATTCCTTTGCAGTCGATCGACTTCCCATTCTAAATGAAAAAGGAACCATTGACACGCCGTTAATATCAGAACCCGGACAAAACTTTATGGTGCGAGTTTTGCAAGATGCAGCCGTACCAGTCACATTAATGGTAACGGGGCCGTTAACAACAGTAGCGCAAGCTTTAGATATCGCGCCAGAAATTGAAAGCAAAATTCAAGAAATTGTCTGGATGGGAGGCGCCCTCAATGTTATCGGCAATGTTAGCAAAGATATGGAACCCGGACAAGATATGTCGGCGGAATGGAATGCTTACTGGGACCCGATAGCAATCGAGAGAATTTGGCAAACCCAAATTCCCGTTGTCATGTGTCCTTTAGACATCACGAATAATGTACCGCTAACTGTAGAATTTTCCAATCTCTTAGCCAAACAGCGCAAATATCCAATTTCCGACTTAGCCGGACAGTGTTATGCCCTAGCAATATCTCAAGATTACTATTTTTGGGACATTTTGGCAACCGCTTATTTAGCGCATCCAGAATTTTATCAACTGCGAGAATGGGAAACAGAAATTGTGACCGAAGGCATCAGCCAAGGACGCACACAAGTTAAAAAAGGAGGACGAAAAATTCAAGCAATGGATAAAGTAGACACAGCCAAATTTTACAAATACATATTACAACAGTGGGCAAGGTAAAAATCACCATATCTGCTAGAAGTGAGCAAAATCTCCGTCCAAAACCCGCCCTAACGCGAATATTTACGCACTCTTCTCCTCCCTCTCTTCCTCTGCGCCCTCTGCGCCCTCTGCGGTAAAAAAACTCCTCTCAAAAAATGCTGCCAATTATATCAATCATCCCCTTAGCCCAAACCCCTCCCGCACCTCAAGAAATCCTCCAAATCCAAGAAGTGCGACCACTCCCCGGACAATTAGACAACATACCAGTATTTAACAGCAACAGTCCAGAATTAGTGCTGCAAGAAGGAATTTTGCTTTCGACATTTCCCCCAGATGGTAAAAAAATTCCGGCGGCACATTTAAACTTTCCGTTTCAAGGACGTTTCGACATATTTGCCCACCACATAGCCCGCGCACCTTCCCCGGAAGATTTGCGAACATTGTATCAAGGAGTAATTGTTTATAATCCGGGCAATAAACCTGTAAAATTAGATATATTGCAAGCTGCGAGTTATCTCAGTCAACCCGATGCACCTTTTATTGAATTGCCGCCGCAAGTCGATAATTCAAACAGTAATATTTACGCCGGGCCGGGAAGTCGCGCTGTGAATGATATTCTCAGAGGAAGGAGACAGTCTGACTTTGATCCGCAGTTAATTATTCCACCGGGAAAAAGCCAACTGTTGATGAATCATCCGATACCGGTGCGGGAATTGGTACCGCCGCTAAACGGTCGATCGACCTTGATGCGGTTACGCAGCAATGGTATAGTCTATGTTGCCAGTCTGGCGATGTTTGCCCGAGTTGACGCACAGGGAAACGAGCGATCGCCCAATTTAACAGAATGGCAAAACTTATTAGACAATGGTAATATAGCCGGGCCGCGCGATCGAACTCCCACACCGCCCGAAATCACCGAAGGTCAAATAATTTACGGCCGAGTTGCCGGTGTAGCATTAGGTTCACAATGGCGAGCACTTCTCTCAGACAACCCCGCCACCTCAAACCTAGCAATTCCCCAACCCGGAACAGCATTTTCCTACCCATTAAGCAGCCTCCCGCGCGGAATGCTGGGAACAAATCAAGTGCAAAGTGCGAGAATGCTAGTCCGCTACCCAGATACAGCATACCGCGCCCACGGCAATTACGGAATTCAATACAGTCTCAGCTTGCCGCTATACAATTCTACCAGCAAAAATCAAACTGTAACTGTCGCGATTCAAACTCCAATTAAGACAGACAAATTAACTTCAGGAGGACTTAGTTTTTTAGAACCTCCGGCACCTCAAACTTTTTTTAGGGGAACTGTCAGAGTGCGCTATAATGATGACAATAAAGTGCCTCAAACTCGGTACGTGCATTTAGTGCAGCGGCGGGGACAGCAGGGGGAACCTTTGGTAAAACTAGAGATGAAATCGGGAGAAAAGCGGCTTGTAGAAGTGGATTTTATTTATCCGCCCGATGCGTCGCCGCCGCAAGTTTTGACAGTGAAAACAAATTAAATTTGATTTGATTTGAACTTGTTTAAGATTAGCAATTATATTATGTCCGGTCGATTACCATAAATCAGGTAGGGGCGGGTTCACAAACAATATCTGCCAATAATTAACAATCTCAAAAACCCGCCCGACCGGGATATTAGGGTCAATCGAGCGGACATGATATTAACCGGGATTTCCCATCTCGACAATGTGTTTGAGAGCGTTTAAGGATCGCGAATTAAATAACTTACAATTTTAATAGTTATTGTGGGATGGGCGTCCCGCCCGTCTTTTTTGGATGGGCGTCCCGCCCGTCTTTTTTGGACGGGCGTCCCGCCCATCCCACTTTTAAGAGTGGAAGTTATTTAATTCTCATTCCTAATCACTCTCTTCCAAAAAGGTTTGTACTCTACCGTTCGGTCGCAAAACCACTCTAATTTTTGGGTTTTTTCCATTAGAAACGGCAGAAACAAACGGCTCGCCGGCTAATGGCATATTAACTTGCTCGATATAATCGGCTGCTGCTTTTCCCATCGGCATAATACTTTCAACTGACCCATTTTCATCGATCAGCACGCTGTATTCCAAAGTTTGTTCCATTCCTTCAGGAGGCTTCCAGCGTTCCTCAAAGTAAGTTCTAGCTTCTGAAACTTGAGGAATAGTATCAAATAAAGTGCGGTTTTTTTTGCTCGCCGCCACCTGATTGTTATCCTCAGACTCCGCAGGCGGTTGAGCGTCCTCAAGGGCTGGGAGTTCGGTACTGGCTGGGGGGACAATCGGCTCGATGGGGCTGGGGAAGGTTTGGGGCGGGGGAACAGGAAATCGGGAAGCCGACAGGGATGGCGGCAGGGGGGGCGGTACGGCGGGAGCCAGTCTCGGCGGTAGAGGGGGCAGCACGTAGGGTACTGGTGCGGGTGCTTGGGGGGCGGAAATGGGCGGTTCTTCGGGGGCGGGAATTGTGATTGTTTGCCCTTGAGGGAAAGCTGGGGCGCTCTGTGGGGCGCTGGCTGCGTTGCCGTTGGCGGGAAATAGCAGGGGTGGCTGCTGGATAGGGCTGGGTCTGTTGGTGGCTGGAGTTGGGGCGAGGGCGATGGGGGGTAAGCTGGGGCTGGGGGAGGCGGCGGTGTTGATGGGCGGGGGCGGCAGGGGCGGTAAAGCGGGTGTGGCTGCGGGTGTTGGTGCTGGGGGTGTCGGTAGGGCGGGAACTGGACTGGGGGAAACGCCGGCAGCTAACTGGGGGTTTCCAGGAACGGTGCTCAATTGTGGATTGGCGGGGGCTGTGGCGGGGGCTGAGGCGGTTTGCGGGGAGGTGGCGGTTCGATCGAGCATTTTGATAGTTCCTGTCGTCAGGCCGGCGCTGGCTACCAGCAATGCTGCCACCTTGAGCCAGGGTGAGGACAGCGGTTGTCGGGGTTCGCGGTTGAGGTTGGGAAGCGCCATCACTTCGGCGGCGCAGTTATCTAGTGCTGTGGCTAAGTCAAACAGTTGCAGGGTGCTCAAGGGAACTACTGGCCCGGATTCTGCGGCGCTCAAAGAGCCTAAAAATAAGTTGTGGGCGAGCAAGCCGCGGGGTTCTAAGCGGGGGGGAACCGGAAGGTAGGCTGTGTTGGGGGCCCAGGTTGCTAGTTCGGCAGTGTTGACGGCTCGATCGAATATAACTGCGTTATCCGATGCTTCTGGCGAGTCTGGACCTGCTGCGGTACGATCGATTTGAGAGTTGAGGTTGTTTTCCCAATCGCGGGATTCGCCGAGCAAGTTTTGGACGTAGGTGCTAACAGCTTCGTGGAGGGTTTCGAGTTGAATGCGATCGCCCCTGATAGTAACGTGTTGGGTATCTGGCAGCCTGGGGTCGTCGAGTCGCAGCTCAAAACTTAAAGATTTAAACACCGGTTGGCCCGCCCAGCGAGATAGAGGCGAACTTTTGGCTGTAATTTCCAGCGTGCAAGTGGGGGGCGTGTACCGTTTGAGAACCATAGCGAAGAAGGAAGAAGGAAGAGGGAAGAAGGAAGAAGGAAGAGGGAATAACTATGTTTTATCTGATATTTTGCAGCATTCTTAACAAGCTTTTTTAGCAACAGGCAAGATGCCTGTTCCACAACAAATAAATTTTTTGGTGGAACAGGCATCTTGCCTGTTGCGGAGCTTTGTCATTCTCGTTCCCATTATGCTTAGCTTAATTTTTAGCGCGGTCTAGAAGTGCCAGCCAGAGGCGGCGGTGGCCGCCGGGACTGCTGTAAAATAGCAAATCGATCAGGAGTTTGAGGGCCAAATTAGTCAGTTCTCGGGCCGATAAATTTTCTGCATCTTCCATGCGCGAGCTATAAGTGTTGCTGAACCTGTCAATATAATCTCCCAACAAAGCGATTGTGTGAGGTTCGCGGTTTTGCTCTGCCATTTGTTCGAGCAAAGCAACAGCGCGGCGGATTAAAGCTTGGTGCTGACAGGCCAAATGACAGCTTATCAAAACGAGCGATCGAGCTTCCTCCACATCTAGTTTTTTGCGCCCTCCGTGGCCTTTCCGTAGCGGGTTAGATTGGCGCAGCCGCCACAAAGCTACCCGATCGGCTACCATTGGCTCTAAATTCAGTTCGGCTGCTACCTTGAGCATCGCCTCTGAGCCAATTTCTGCCAGTGCTTCTAGGGCTAACAGCACTAAATCCAGTTGGGCTTTAATGTTGTCCAACTGGGTAGGTTCTGGTGCTTTTTGGGTCAATTCTTCCCAGTTGGGAGATGGGCCCGTTTCTTTTGTGGGAGCGGAGGGCTTTACGGTCGAGCGCATGGCTTCAGCACGGGAAATTAAGACAGGTTGAGGCAGGATATCAAACAGTATGCAGTGATGAAAGCTTTACGGCCCGGCAACAGCACATCTGTTAATTTGTCTCCATAGCTCGTTGCTTTGATTCCGGCAATCCTAACTGCTGGACGGAGTTGCGGGTGAAAAGTTGCGGTTTCAAGTTCGATCGATCGCGATCGGCAAAACCCATAGATTTTTACCCCTAACCATGCTACGCCGCAGAGTGACCGAAATCAAATCAGTGCCTTGAAACTATCGGGACTTATATCAATGCAAACATCCTAGCGCTCTCGAATGCTACTTATAGTCTGTCGCTACTCATAGTCTGTCAGATTATAGTTGTCATGGCTTCATCTGGCGCCATCTATGGATATTACGGAGCAATTTGGTAAAAAAGTTAGACATTTCCGAAAGCTCAGAAATCTTTCCCAAGATCAGCTTGCAGAACTATCTGAATTACATCGCACCTATATTGGTTCAGTTGAACGAGGGGAACGGAATATAACGCTGCTTAATGCCAGCAAAATAGCCAAGGCATTATCCGTTAGTCTAGCTGAACTGGTAACTGCTGATGACTGAAAGAAGACTAGAGCAAATTTTAGCAAGATACCAAAAATCATTTACCGAAAAAATTTATGCAGAAGAGAATGAAGAACACGATATTTTAATGGATGTGTTTGGTATTTCTCCAATAATAAAAAAAGAAAATAGGCAATATTGGGGGCGTGAGTTAGGTATGTGTTGGCAATCGTTAGTTACTGAAACGTGTAAAACATATTGCAGTAGCTTTAAGCCAGCATTGAAAGTTGAAAGCGATGAGCCGTGCGATCTGATTGTTGATGGGTACGCAATAGATACAAAATATCGTATTGGCTCAGGAGATTCTGGAACACTGAAAAAGTTCAAATCTTATGGCGAACTACTTCGTAATCTTAATTACGAGCCCGTCTTTTTAATACTTAGACAAGATAATTTGCCCGCAGCTATTACAGCGTGCCAAGTAGGGACTTGGAAAGTTTACACAGGGGACGATTCGTTTGAGTTCATAAAAACAATCAGCGGGTTTGATTTAAAGTCATTTCTTATTGAAAAAGTGGGAGAATTCCCTGTATACCGCTGAAACTATCAAGGCGCTTGTTGATAATCTCTATGTAGTCAGGTACAATTTCAATGCCCACATACCTAATGCCAAATTCTTGCGCCGCCAGCAAAGTAGTTCCAGATCCTGCGAAAGGATCGATTAGAATAGAATTTTCCAAACGCGGTACAAATATTTCGACCAGCTTTCTCATTAGAGCGATTGGTTTAACGGTGCAATGGACGTTAAACTCCTCGGTTTTCTCACGCTGTATACCTTCTAAAATATTTGACTGAAAACCACCGAACTGATCTTTAGTATAAAATAGACCAGTACCATACTCCTGTAGAGTTTCCAAGTAATTATTGACCAGTGGTTTTTGAAGTACGCAGATTGCTTCCCATTCGTTCCTCAGACAACTGTGCCAACCATCCCATTTTTCAGAATTTTCATATCCTTTCTTCTCTAACTGTTGTTTGATATTGACACCCTTAGGGATACCGCTCGATCTTTTATAAACAAGAATATCTCTCGCATAGAAACCAGCACTTTCAAGTGCTACTTGTACGTGAGCAACAGTCCGCGTGCTGTTGAAAACTAAAACTGTCGCACCCGGTTTGCAGATCCGAAAAAGCTGCTCACCCCACTCAAAGCACCACTTTTCATAATCCAGAGTGTTGTTACGATTCCTTTGATACCATTTTTCATTTCTGACTCCACCTGCTAAACCACTGCCATAGGGAATGTTTTTGACAAGGGTTTTATTTCCCTTGCCATTGACTCTTTCAATACGCCTTTGAATTTCTGAGTCATCCCATTTATGACCAATAAATTCATAATTATAAGGTGGGTCAGTGATACAGGCAGAAATATAATTTTCTGGCAAGGTCTTCATCACTTCACGACAGTCGCCCACCAAAACTTCATTTGAGGGAGTTTTTTTCATGAGTCAGGCAGTTACTAAAGTGGGAAAGCAACTCTTAATTATGCCACATTTGCAGTAGATAGTGAATCTAAATGAGTCGTGAAACACTCTTCTCTTTCCAAACTTCGCGTTCTTTGCGTCTTCGCGGTTCGTAAAAAAAAATCACAACTCATTTACACTCCCTATAGGCAGTCTAAATCATAGATTCATTCCAGCTTGTTTTGCTGCATCCAAACATATAATTAGTAATCCACCAGAAATCCCTCAATCCTGACTACTTCAAATAAACCACCGTCACACCTGCACCTCCTTCTTTTTGACTGGCAAGTTCAAAGCGGGAAACCTGCGGGTGATTCGCGAGGAACTCGTGAACGCCGCGCCGCAACTGTCCCGTACCTTTGCCGTGAATTATCCATAGAACTCCGTATTCCACGGCTTTGGAAAGAGCTCTGTCTATTTCGATTTCTGCGTCTGAGACTCTCGCACCCCGTAGGTCGATCGAATTATTAGCAGTGCGAATGGCAATTTCGGGATTGGGTTTTGCAGGTTCCGCCGCTGCTTGCTTGGCTTTAGCCGTAGCGAGTGCTTGGGCTTGGGCTGCAACCTTGGCTAATTGAGCTTTAGTTTCCGGTTTTTGACCGTCGAGGGATTCAATTTCTCCTAGTTTGACAGTCATTTTCATAATCCCAAACCGAACGCTCAACTCTTCGTTAGCATCGGGGCCGCTGAGGACTTCGGCAGTTTGGCCCAAGCTGGGAATGCGGATGCGATCGCCCACTTTCGGCATAAAACTCGGTTTGGGTTTAGCCGGTTGCTGGCGAGAGGGCAGGTGTTTTTCAGAAATTTGATTTAAGGTTTCTGTCGCTTGTTGGGCATTTTGAGCCGTCTGGTTGCCCGACTGCAAGCGACGAATGATTTGAGCAATTTCTGATTTTGCCGACCCTATCGCCTCATTTACTGCAACTTCCTGAGCTATTTTTAGTTCTCGCTCCCGCTCTTGCAAAGCGGCTGCTTTTTGAGAAACTTCTCTGTGCAGTTTTTCGGTTTGATGTAGCAGTTGAGTTGCTTCTCTGGCCTTGGTTTCCTGTTTCCGGCGCTGTGCTTCGAGTCCAGCAATCACTTGATTGACATCTTGAGAGGCTCCCCCGACATAGGTTTGAGCTTCTTCGACTATGGATGCTAGCAAACCGAGTCTTTTGGCAATGGTGAGGGCGTTGGAACGTCCGGGAATTCCCCACAGCAAGCGATAGGTTGGCTGCATGGAATTGTCGTCAAATTCTACTGAGGCATTTTCAAAGCGGGAGTCTTGATATTTGAGGGCTTTGAGTTCGCCAAAGTGGGTAGTTGCAACTGTTAATAGGGAATGTTGGGCGAGGTATTGCAACAGGGCGATCGCCAATGCACTGCCTTCTGAGGGGTCTGTCCCCGCTCCTACTTCGTCTAACAAAACTAAAGATTTGGGAATTGCTAATTGGGAATTAGTATTTGGGATTTGGGGTTGGGGAATTTGTAATTTAGGTTTGAGAATTGGGAGAGCAGAAACAGTGTTCTGTGTATCTGCGACTTCTTCGTCTTGCTGTTGGGAATTAGTAATTGTCAGGTTTGAATTTTCTTCCCCTTCAGCCTGCGATTTATTTTGTAAAACTTCTAAAATGCGGCTGATGCGGCGGATATGGCCAGAGAAAGTAGACAAACTTTGCTGCAAAGATTGTTCGTCACCAATATCGGCCAAAATATTGTCGAACCAAGGCAATTCTACGGGTTCGCGGGCGGCAACAAACATTCCTGCTTTCGCCATTAAAGCTGCCAATCCCAAGGTTTTGAGGGTGACAGTTTTGCCGCCAGTGTTGGGGCCAGTAATGGCGACGACGCGGATGTGCGGCCCGATCGTTAAATCGACCGGCACGACTGGAAACCCTTGCTCGTGCTGTTGCTGCCAAACTAATAACGGATGGCGCAACTGGCGCAGGGTAATTTGCGATCGCAGGTTGCGAATTAATAATTGACTGTTTTCTTCTTTTTCCTCATCTTCTTTTTCCTCATCTTCTTTTTCGGGATTTTTTGGTGCTAATTCTGGCTCTCCCAATTCGATAAATTTCGGCGGATTTGCTTGCAGCCAAAAACTATAACGCGCTTTAGCGACCGCTAAATCTAAAGTTGTAACTACAACCACCAATCTGTCTAAATCGGGTTTTACTGCTGCGACTTGCTCGGTGAGGGCGCGGCGGACTGCTTCTTCTTCGGCTTGTTCTTGCCTGAGAAACTGCCGCATTTGGTTGTTAAGATTGACTGTATTGTGGGGTTCTACGTAGAGTGTCGCGCCACTGGCCGAGGAGTCGTGAACGATGCCCGGTATGGCATCTTTTTGGGGAGCTTTGACGGGAATGACAAAGCGTCCGCTTCTTTGGGTAATTAGCTGTTCTTGTACGGCGTTGGATTGGCGCTGCAAAATCCCCTGCAATATTTGATAAATGCGATCGCGCAACTGTCGCATTTGAACTCTAATTCCTGCTAATTTAGGAGTTGCTCTGTCTGCTACTTGAGCGCGATCGTCTATACAGCGATGGATTTCTTGCTCTAGTTCGGGATAAGTCCGCAATTGGGCTGCTAGTTCTTTGAGCGTCGGCACATCTGCCTGAGAGTCAATTATCCGGCGCAATTGCCTTGCTCCGGCGAGGGTAGTAGCAATTGCCAGCAATTCTTCGCCGCTGAGCAAACCTTGGAGTTCGGCTCGTTGCAGGGAAGTGCCGATGTCTTGGATTCCTTCAAAACTCAAAGCACCGCCAGCGCGGCTCTCTAACTGATAAGCTTCCTGAGTTTGGGCGAGGAGTTCGGCTGTTTGAGCTTGAGTTGCCGGGATTGCGAGGTCAAGGGCGGCGGCGACGCCGAGTTTGGTGGCCGCGAAGGTAGCCAAGTGCTGACACAGGCGCGGCCATTCTAATAGTTCTAGTGTTTCGGCTTGAATCAAAGTTGAGGTGGTGTTGGTAATTGGCATTCTCAGGCGCTGACCGAGAAGGTGAATTTAACGATACTATTAATTAATTTTAAAGTTTTTTATTGTTTCCTGGCGCAATTTGAGAAAGTATCTGCGATCGCCCTCAGCAGTCTTTCGGCCGACAGCTCTGATGTAACATTAATTACGAAGGAGAAAATTTGCATTTTTGCATTACCCGTCTAAAATTATACCTTCTCGTGATACCATTCCCCAAAAAATCTACAACTTTAGGCAAGCTCCCAACTATTATACAGTAAGTCAATCGATTTTAGATTTTAGATTTTAGATTTTAGATTTTAGAATTGAAGCATTGACTTGCGCGAGATAAATACGTTCGGCAAGTTTCTAGGATACAGGTTTTTAATTTCTCCACGGATGAATCACGTGGCGGGTATCCTGGATGTTTTCGGTCATTACCAATTTTTTACTCTAAAATATAAAATCTAAAATGGTATGGGCTATTTTGGGTTTTGAGGGAGCGGGTATGGGCTGTTTTTTGATGTAATTGAACTATTTTGGAATTTTAAATCTGTCAGCGCAATTCTGGCGGTTGTATCCTAAAAAGTAATTTGTGGAGATGATAGAAGTATGGCAAAGATTCTGGCGATCGTCGCGGATACTGTGACTTTTCAAGTTGTGAAAGAGTTACTCAGCCAAGAGGGACATCAGGTGAGAGTCGTTTCCGACGACAAGGAGGGTTTAGACTTGGCGAAGGAATTGTCCCCCGATGCGATAATTTGCGACGGGACTTCGCGTCAAATCAACTTCTTGGAGGTGTGCCGGCTGGTGAAAGCCGAGCGAGAATTGGCGGCAGCCTATTTTATTCTGCTGACAACACCGGAGCAATTTGATGAAGTTCAAGCATTGGATGCGGCCTTTGACGATTTTCTGTTTAAACCGATAGTTAAGCAGGAATTATTGGCGCGGGTGCGCGCGTCTAAGCGATCGCACGAGTTGAGGGCGCGGTTGGAGTTAACCCAGCAAGAATTGGATCTGTCGCGCGATCGAATGCTGCAAAATGAAAAAATGTCTAGTTTGGGCGAATTGGTGTCTGGGATAGCCCACGAAATTAACAACCCCATTACTTTTATTTACAGCAATCTAACTCACGTCCAAAGCTACGCAGCCGATTTAATTGAACTGCTGCGATTGTATCAAAAAGAGCTAGTCAATCCCGGAGCGGAAATTATGCAAAAACAACAAGATATGGATGTGGAATTCGTTCTGGACGATTTATTGAAAATTGTGAGTTCCATGCGTACCGGGAGCGATCGCATCCGCCAAATAATTTTGTCGCTACAGGATTTTTCCCGCAGCGATCGATCGGGCTGGCAGTTATTTGATGTTTCCGACGGTTTAGAAAATACTCTGTTGTTGTTGCAGCACCGCTTGCCGGCTCGCGAGGGAAGGCGAGACATCAAGGTGATCAAACAATTCGGCAATTTGCCACAGATTGAGTGTTATGCAGGTCTGCTAAATCAAGCTTTTCTGAATATCATCAATCACGCGATCGATGCTTTGGAAGAGTCGGCTCAAGAGTTGGAGGAGTTGGAATCAATCAAATTTAAGCCCGTGATTTTGATAACCACTCAGGTAGTCGATGGTCAGCGAATTTCGATTGAGATTGCTGATAACGACATCGCACATAGCAAAGATATCACAGCCCAAATTTCCGATCCATTTTTGGCAGCAAAACCTGCGGAATCACCCATATCATCGGGACTTGCTCTCAGCTATCGGATAATTGTAGAGCAGCACAAAGGAGAGTTCAAGTGTTTTTCCGAACCGGGTAAAGGCACTAAAATTCAGATAGAGATTCCGCTGCGTCACAGTTAATTAGGAATGAGAATTAAATAACTTACAATGCGTGATGGTTCTTGTGGGATGGGCGTCCCGCCCGTCCAGAAAGGGCGAGCTAAGAGTGCCCAACCCCTAGTCCCCACAAACTTGTGTAAATTATTTAATTCGCGATCCTTAATAGTATTTACCGTTGGTGGGGGCGGATTTTTGAGATTGTTGGTTTTAGCCTGAGATTATGGTGAATCCGCCCCTACAATGACTGCTTTTTTTTAAAGGTAAAATTTTGTAGAGGGAATGGCAGAAGTTATCGAGAAGAGACTTGAGTTGATCTTCCAGAGATTTGAAGGAGAGAGGAAGAGAATAGAAATATGAATAATTCCACGGAGAGGGGCAACGACGGGGGGTTGCCCCTACAAAACACGGTTATGTAGATGTTGTGTGTCTAGGAGTGAAATAACTAAAGGGAGACTTGCGCGCCTTGAGTATCGAGGGCGATCGCCCTTACCTCAGCCTTTACCCCAAATTCCATCCAAGCAGCCGCCATCCCTTTCTCAACCGCAACAGCGTTAGCCACATCCGTTAAAGCTAAAAGCGTTGGCCCGGCACCGCTAATTACCATTTCATAGGCCCCTGCATTCAGGGCAGCTTGCTGCACCGCTTCATATCCCTTAATCAGAGATTGCCGGTAAGGTTGGTGAATTTTGTCTTGGAGGGCGCAGCGCAGCCAGTTTTCATTGCCAGTTTCCAAAGCCCGCACTAGCAAACCGAGGTGTGCAGCATTAAAAATCGCGTCAGCCCGACTGTAATCTGCTGGCAAAACTTTGCGGGCTTCGGCTGTAGACAGTTCAAAATCTGGGATGGCTACCACCGGCACAACATTCGGATGCCAGGGAATATCGCAAATCTCCCATGAACCCCCCCCCTGCCCCCCCTTGCTAAGGGGGGGTGATTGTGTGAGCCCCCCCTTAGCAAGGGGGGGTGATGGTAGAATTTCCGCATCTAAGGGTGATTGTTCTGTTAGCCCCGCTTCACGGAGAGAGAATTCTTCTCTTAGCCCCCCCTTACTAAGGGGAAGTTGTTCTCTTAGCCCCCCCTTACTAAGGGGGGGTTGGGGGGGTGCATTGCTAGCAGCTTCGGTAAGTGCGGGTGATTGTTCTGTTAGCCCCGCTTCACGGAGAGGGAATTCTTCTGTTAGCCCCCCCTTACTAAGGGGGGGTTGGGGGGGTGCATTGCTAGCAGCGAGGCGACATCCTCCCAGTAAAGCGGGGACAACGTTGTCGGGATGTCCTTCAAGTTCGATCGCCAATTGCATCACTTCCACCTGACTCAAAGGCGCACCGGCTAACTCATTTGCACCGACTAACCCACCGATAATAGCTGTGGCGGAACTTCCTAAACCTCTAGCCAGCGGCACTTGCATATCTATATGTATGGCTACGGGCGGCGGCGATTGGTTCAGGCGATCGTATAACTTTATAAATGCTTGATAAGCGAGATTGCTGTCATCTGTCTTGACTTTGGCGGCTTCAGAGCCTGTAACAGTAATTTTTAGTTTCTCGGTTGCTGAGGGTTCGAGTCGGGAGAATTGGAAGCGGTTGTAGAGGCTTAAAGCGGCGCCGATGCAGTCGAATCCTGGGCCTAAGTTGGCGGTTGTGGCGGGTACGGTGACGGTGACGGTGGAAGTTTCGAGCATTTTTTGAATAGTTAATTTGGAATGTTTAACCGCCGATGAATGCGGATGAACGCAGAGCGAAGGATATTATACTATGTTTTCAAAAGCACTCTATTTTTGCAGCATTTCAAGATGCTTGATGGCATCTTGATAATCGTTGGTATTGCCATCTTTTTGATATAGTTCGGCTGCTTTCTGATAATCAGCGATCGCCCCGTCTTTGTCTTCTAAGAACTCGCGGACTCTGGCGCGGTTGTAGTAGGCATCGCCGTAGTTGGGGTTGATTTCAATTGCGCGATCGAAATCTGCTTTAGCTGCTGGGTAATCTTTGAGATTGCGGCCGTGGATGATGCCGCGTTTGTTGTGGGCTTTGGCGTAGTTTGGGTTGAGGCGGATGGCTTCGGTGTAATCGGCGATCGCCCCTTGAATGTCTCCCGCCTCTGATTTGGCTAAAGCACTATTGAATAAATCTTCAGCAGGATTTTGAACAATCGTTTTTTGAGCTATTAATATTGCTGAGGATTTAGCAGAGACAGCAAGGGATATATTACCAAAGATAGTAAAGATTACTAGAGTAGCAATTAAATTGTAAAATGATGATTTCATAATTTAGGCAAAAATTTGAGCGACAGAACAACTAAAACCGGGCAACAAAGGCGAAGTTAGTTCATCATTGCTCAACAGCGTAGCAATGAGCCTTAAACTTGCTTGTTCCCTGCGATAAACTTCTATTTGCTGCAATTGCCAATTCACAACCCAGTATTCCTGCACTCCTCGCACTGAATAGAGTCTAAGTTTCAAATCTCGATCGCGTCTCTGATTGTCTGCACCGGGGGATAACACTTCAACAATTAACTCGGGTGCGGCGGTTAAATGGCCGGCTTCGTCTAGCAAGATAGCCAAGCGTTCATTACTCGCCCAAACTACATCAGGAATGACGTTATCAGCGTCCGTGAAAATAAGACCCGGATTGATGGCGGCTCGTCCCAAACCAGTAGACATCGACCAAGTATCAAGGCAAGAAAAAAATCTGCCACAAGTCTGTTGATGCCCCCAATGCGGTGCTCTAGTCATAAATAGCTCCCCATCAATAATTTCATAGCGATCGCCGTTATCGGGCAATAGTTCTAAATCGGCGGTAGTCCAGCGTACTTTATCAGATATTGTCTGGTTCATACAAGCACTCTTGATAGGTGATAGAAACATTCTAAACCATCGAGCTTCTTGTCGCTCCACAGCTTGAAACAATCCGGCTACACTGACTTTCGCTTTTTGCAGGCGAGACTCAGAATATTGAAACCCGCCTGGGCGCGGGTTTCGTTTTTGTAGGGGCGATTTCGCATCGCCAAATTGTCCGATCGCCCAATTTAAAATTATTGAAAATTTAAAATCGCGCGATTACTTCAAAATAGTTTTAGAAGCAATCCGAGTTTTCTTGCGATCGGCTTCACTCAATTGTTCGCCAGACTGCAAGCGAGTAGCAGAGGTTTGGAGCACAGTTGCGGCACTTTTATCGCCCATTTGCAGAGCAGTTTTCGCAGCAGTTTGCAGCATTGTTGCCGCGCCGGCGCGATCGCCCTGTTGCAATCGGGTTTCTGCGAGTTGAGTTTGGCGGTATTTAGCCAAAGCTAAAATGTGCTGCTGTACCATCGGGTTAATGGCCGGCTGATAAACTTTCACGACATTAGCGGAAAGTGCAACAGGATCGGAAAGCAAACCTTGGCCGACACTCGGATCGTCGTAGCGAATTTGCAATTGCCCGATCGCCTGTGTACCTTCGGGCAACTGTCCAATATAAATATTAGCCAAAACTACTCGCTCTATATCCTTCATTAAATCTCCCAGGCGTACCATAAAACGATCGCCCTCTTGCTGTACCGGTAATTCGATCGTATCCGGGGCAACTTGGGCGATCGGTTTGAGTTCGGCTAACCGTACTTTTGGCATCAGTGAAAATAGCAAATAAGCATTAGTCAAACCTACACCTTGGATGCGAGTAAATAGTTTGCTAAACTCGTCAACCGCATCTTCGGGACGCTGAATGTGAGCCAGAGCACCGCCACCAGCATCAGCAATCTTTTCCAAAATATCCTGGTTCCAGTTATCGCCAAATCCTAGAGAATTTAAAGTCATGTTGTAGTCGGCAGCCAATTTAGCCAACTTCAAACAGCGGCTGTCGTCGCCGTGTTCGTTTTCGCCGTCAGTCAGCAGAAACGCCTGAGATATAGCTTCTTTTTTGCCTTTGCCCAACTCTTCAATACCTAACTTAATGCCCTCATCAATTGCTGTGCCACCGGCCGATCGCAATTGCTCAATTTGCCGTTTAATACTGCTGGGGTCTCCCACAATTTGATTGGGGACGAGGACTTTGGCTTTATGATCGAAAGCCACCGCGCAAAAGCGATCCCCGGGCTTCAACCTGTCCAGCAACCGTCCGGCGGCTTGTTTGACTGTTTCCAAGGGGCGTCCGCCCATCGAACCGCTGTGGTCGAGAATCAGGCACAGGTTTAAGGGTACGCTGGAGTCGATCGAGCTTGCCGTCGCAGACACCGAAATCGCTAGCTGGCGCTGCGTTGAGGGCGCAGCAGCGTCAAGGTTAGGGTCGTTTAAAACCGGGAGCAAACTAACTTTCATGCGGGATACCTAAAGATTGCGTTAGTATTTCTTTAAGAATAGCTCCATCAGTTCAGGCAACATTTCGGTTATGTCAGGAACCTCAGCCTAAGTGCATGAGGCTTGTAAGAGATTCTTGCGAGCCGTCCTGACCAGCCTAAGACTTTCGAGGTCTACGTTTTTTGAGTCATGACACCCTGGGATGCGAAGCTAGTCCCCTGCCCTGTCATTTGCAGTTAAACAGTTTTAAGGTCACTGAAACAGTGCTGCAAGTTTAACAAGCTCTAAAAACATTGGCGAAGCTAACTTTACCCGTAAGGGAGTTTTGGAGAAGACCACATCTCCACGGAGGGGCAACCATACCCCTCCACCCCAATCCAATGTAAAGCCGTCCTAGAAGGACGGGGTTTCAGACTCATTTTTCTGATGAACACACCCATTAAAGCAGTGCAATCGCCATACTACGGGGAAGGGAACTCTCGGACGCCACCTCCCGATTTGCCATCCCTGTTGCTGAAGGAGCGGATCGTTTATCTGGGGATGCCTCTGGTGCCTGCGGTAACAGAACTGATTATTGCTGAACTGTTGTTCTTGCAGTACGAAGACCCCGAGAAGCCGATCAAAATCTACATCAACTCGACCGGCACTTCTGGTTACAGTGGCGAACCCGTCGGCTTTGAAACAGAAGCCTTCGCTATCTGCGATACGATCAGGTACATTAAGCCGCCCGTACACACTATTTGCCTCGGTTCGGCAATGGGGATGTCTGCGATGCTGTTAGCGGCTGGTACAAAAGGCTTTCGAGCGAGTTTGCCCCACGCTTCCATTGTGTTGCACCAACCCAAGGCTTACACGCGGGGTCAAGCAAGCGACATTCAAATTCGCGCTAAGGAAGTGCTGGCAAATAAAGCGACGATGCTTGATATTTTTGCAAGCTGTACTGGCCAACCGATCGAAAAGATTACTAAAGATATGGATCGGTTGCTGTACCTGACGCCCCAGGAAGCTAAAGAATACGGTTTGATCGATCGCGTTCTTGAAAGTTCTGAAGAATTGCCGAAACCGCTGCCGGCTGGAGTCCTCTAATTCGGTTAGGGGGTATTAGTTATTAGTTATTAGTTATTGGTTAGGGTTTATTGGTCATTATAACCACAAACTAAAAAACCGGAAATAACAACTAACAAATAACTAATAAACCATAACCAATTGCCCGATCACCAATTACCAACTAAACGGAGTTCCGAATTATGCCTATCGGTGTGCCAAAAGTTCCCTACAAGATGCCGGGGGGTTATGATACTCAGTGGATTAATATCTACGATCGCCTCTACCGGGAACGGATTATTTTCTTGGGCAGGGACGTTGACGATGAAATTGCCAATCAAATCATCGCTGTGATGCTCTATCTTGATTCGGAAGATTCAGGTAAGGATATTATTTTATACATCAATTCCCCAGGCGGGATGGTGTCGGCAGGCATGGCTATTTTTGATACCATGCAGCACATTAAATCAGACGTGGTGACGATTTGTGTGGGCTTGGCTGCTTCGATGGGTTCTTTCCTGTTAGCTGCCGGTGCGAAGGGGAAACGGTTAGCTTTGCCTCACTCGCGCATCATGATTCACCAGCCTTCTGGGGGCACGCGGGGACAAGCAACGGATATTCAGATTGAGGCCAAAGAGATTCTGCGACTGCGCCACCAACTCAACGGTATCTATGCTAAGAATACTGGCAAGCCGATCGAGAAAATCGAGAAGGACATGGATCGCGACTATTTCATGTCCGCTGAGGAAGCCAAGGAATACGGCTTGATTGACAGAGTGATCGAAGATCGTCCGTAAGTTATTTTTGCGCTACCGTAGTGCGGGCAAGCCTCGCACTACAACCCAGTTTTTCGGTAAATTTTGGCAGAATCTTTACATTGAAGGATTCTGCCATATTTAATGGTACTATCAACGCTCATTCATGCTAGATGGATATTGCAGATTATTACCGACAGTTAGGGCTGAGGTTAGGTGCGAGTTTATCGCAAGTTAAGACCTCTTATCGGCAGTTAGCGAGACAGTATCACCCCGATGTGAATCCGGGAAACGAACAGGCTAAAAATAAGTTTATTGCTATTACTGAGGCTTATAAGTTCCTGGTGAATGTTGCCCCCCACCATGTTGCGGAGTCGAAAGTTGCCAATTCCACTGTGCCGCCTAGTTCGACACCGCCGGATCGGGGGGTGAAAGCTCAACCGCAGGCAGTTAAGGTGACTCGAAAAGAGGCTGCGGTTCAATCTCATGCGGATCTGTCGGCGGTGGAACAAAAGTTAAAGCAAGATGCTTATGTTGAGTTGCAGCAGTTGCTGAAATATCACAGGTTCCCGCGGGCGATCGCCTTGATTGAGGGTTTGGCCCAGCGGGTTCCCGAAGATTTGGAGGTGCGTCAGTGGCAGGCGATCGCCTATCAGCGCTGGGGACGGCATTTGATCGGAGAAAAGCAGGTTGATAAGGCGAGAATTTATTTGAAAAAGGCTGTGAAAACTGACCCTCACAATCGGGCTTTGTGGGCGGAAGTTGAGCGGGATTTTCGCAGGTTGGAAGAGATTTATTGAAGCGATGTTGCGTCCCCCTTTTGCAGGGGGTCTGCGTCGTGAATTTTTAATTTTTCTAAAATAACTTGGGTATTTTCAGGTCTGTTTTCTGGTAGCGGTTCCATCAATTCGTCGATCGACTCTAGGAGTAACGGGTCAATATCTACAGCCTGGTTCCTCCAATTAATTTTACCAGTTTTTTCATTAACGGGAAAGTCGATCGGCTCTATGCCTGTTAATAAATGTACAAAAGTACGCCCTAGGGCAAAAAAGTCCGATCGCACGCCTGCTTTACCTAGAATTTGTTCCGGTGCAGCGTATCCAGCAGAACCTATGGGTGCGGTCTCTATCTCTGCTTCTGTGGCGGCGCCGAAGTCAATTAATCTCAATTTTCCATTGGCTTCAACCATCAGGTTGGATGGTTTAATATCCCGATGCACTACATGATATCTGTGGATTTCCTGCAAAATGTGAAGCATTTGTTGCAGCCAATCAAGGGCGAGCTTTTGAGAAACGTAGTGTTTTTTAGTTAATAATTCTGCCAAGTTTTCTCCGCTAATTTTTTCCATCACCAAACAAGACAATTTCTGGAAGTTCTGGGGGATTTTAATTGG
Source organism: Microcoleus sp. Z1_B2 (assembly GCF_036700325.1). Classification (NCBI taxonomy): domain Bacteria; kingdom Bacillati; phylum Cyanobacteriota; class Cyanophyceae; order Oscillatoriales; family Microcoleaceae; genus Microcoleus; species Microcoleus sp. Z1_B2. Next base: position 94,562 of record NZ_JAUBOQ010000017.1, on the reverse strand, counting down.
GAAATAACCGTCTGGTTCGACTTGGGGAACAGATCCCTTTCCGGCCAGCCAAATCAAAACTCGCGCTTCTTGCTTGAACAAGCGAACTAAATCGGGGTTGTGGGCGTGTTTCAAGACTTTTAAAATTTTGACAGTGCCCCATTCGTTTTCCCCGGTTCCCAAATCTTCAACTTCAAAGATGTCTGTGGGGCGTGCGGGATTGGGCGATCGCACTGGTTTAAGGATGCGATAGCGATCGGCAATTAACAAATCCGTGCCACAAGCTTGACAATTTTGAGCAGCAGCAGGATTTTCGCGTTGTTCGCATTGAGGATTGATGCAGTAAATCATACCATTTTAGATTTTAGATTTTAGATTTTAGATTGGAAATGACGGACGCTGTATCGGTTTAGAGCTTGGTTTTGCATTTTTTTTTTGGGGAAGTCGTATCACTTTGATTGATAAATTACCATAAAACCCAGCAGTTCTGATCGTCTACAGTTATGTCAGCGCGGGCGCTACAATTTGTCCAATCTTTGGTTGCGGTTACGTCGAAGAGTTTGGTCAAAAATTCAGTCATTTTGCGGATAATCTCTTCGGCTTTGACTTCAACTTTTTTGGACTCTGGCGGCAGTTGTTCGCCTTCTTCGTCTTTGGGGCGGTAAGTACGGGAGATTCCAGAAAGCACAGCGGGCTTCTGGAGTGCTTTTTGAGCTTCTGCGAGTTCTTGGACGGATCGGCTTTTGATGCCTTTTTCGATCGCAATAATCTGATTTAAGCGTGGCATTGTTCGATGTTATTGACGCTGAACTCATATCAAGCCGGGTTAATACTGATAATCGAATTGTTTGTCCTGTGGCTTTTAGGGCTTTGAGGACTCTCCCTCCTCAGTACCAACCTCACGATCGTTCTTTAACCAGACTTGATCGTTATGTAGTATGCCACACTTCAAAGTAAATTACAAGCTTTCTTTTCTAGGCGCGGTGCCAACAGAGCCCGTCGCTACCGTACTCAGCAATTTATCTCTCAAAAACTCGGCAAAATCTCTAGCGTCGCTGCGGATCAAGTGGATGCCATCATTGGTACGCCATTCTCGCTCTTTCGGGGGTGGCAGCCACTCAAAACGATCGGACGGAAACAGCTTTTTAGCCAATTCTTGGACTTGTTTTCTCCTGATTGCAGCGTTAACTCGTGACTCTTGCGGTATGTCAAATAAAACTACTTTTGCCCCGCTATTTTTTTGGATTTCTGCGATTTGAATTTTAATAAACTCAGCTTCTTTTTTTATAGCTTCTGCATCTTGTTCAGACAAAGGTTGACTTTGAATATCTACTATCGTTTGGATAGCTTTTTGGGATAAGTCGGGAGTAAGATATCGACCTTCTAATCTGTCTAGAGCCTCTCGCGTCACTTTTTGACTCGGCTTCGATCGACTTTTAAAAACATCCACAAAAATGCTAATCGGACGGTATTCCTCTCTCATCATTGGTAGATACTGGCGTAACCAATAAAAAAGAGGATGATACAAAGAATCCATTAATTCTGTATCTATTTTCCGAACAATAGTATCGTTAATTTCCACCAAAACAATAGGAGGCTTGGTTTTACTTCTTTTAACTATTTCTAAACCTGTTTGGCTCGCTCCTCCCCCCAAGGCTATGCTCTTTACGCCCTCTCCAATGTCTTTAATATTAAGGTTTGCAGCTAGAGAACTACCTACCATTACCATTTTTAGATCGGAATTATCCTGATATACATACCTTTGAGTTTTAACAATATTATTTTGAAGCAGGCTAACTCCATCGGAAGCAGGCAAAACTCCGCCGCTGACGAGCGCTTGATAAAAACTCATTATAAACAGAAAAATTAGTACCGGGCGCAAAATCGGTCGCAACGGGAATTTGACAAACATAGAACACCTTCTAGAATTGGAAATAAATAAATTGTTTCGAGCTGCCACTGTTGAGGAATATCATTGCTAGCATAATTCCTAAAGCTAAATCTTGATAAACGCTCCAGACTTTTTGGCCGTTTTTATTTGAATCCTGTTTCATCAGATTTTGCCAAGTGGGAAAATGGGGAATGTGATAAATCACTACTGGTAGGGAAAAAATTAGCGTCGGAATAATGTGACTCCAACCGGGCTTGATTTTATAGTTGCGAACTAAAGTAACTGCGAAGTCAACCGCTTCTTCAAATCGAGGCAGTTTGAAAAGCAGCCATCCCACGGAAACAAAAGAGAAAATGCCTAAAACGCTAAGGCTGTCCAATAATAATTGCTGCCAGATTGGTTTGGTTTTTGCTTGATTTGGTTCTGGCAATTTGTTTTTGGATTTGTCGAAGCCAAAAAAGCGTTCTACGGCTAAACCCAAGCCGTGATAAATTCCCCAAACTGCATAACTCCAAGCAGCCCCATGCCATAATCCTCCTAAAGTCATTACTATCATTAAGTTAACATAAGTTCTGATTCTGCCTTTGCGGTTTCCGCCGAGGGGAAAGTATAGATAATCTCGGAGCCAAGTTGAGAGGGAAATGTGCCACCTTCTCCAGAATTCGGAGAGGGAACGAGAGATGTAAGGAAAGTCGAAGTTGTCGGGAATTCTGTAACCCAAAGCGGCTGCAAAACCGATCGCAATTAAGGAGTAACCGGCAAAATCGGCGAAAATTTGGATTGAGTAGCCAAACAGCAGTGTCAGGTTGGTAATCGTTCCAAATCCTTGGTAGTAGGGAAAGCTGATCCAGAAGGTATAGTCTTTTAAGTTGTCGGCGATGACCATTTTTAGGAAGTAGCCGACAACGAGCGAGCGAAAAATGAAATTCCAAGGAATATCTTTAAAGTATTTAGGAACAATCTGGGGATAAAAAGTCTTGGATTTTAAAATCGGGCCTGACAGTAAATTGGGGAAAAAGCTAATAAAAAATGAAGTATTTAGCAGGTGTTGGGTGAAGTTGGGCGAGACGTAAGCGTTTGCTTCGGTTTCGCTTTTGTTTTTTTGAGTCAGTACGTCTACGATTAAACTTATGCCTTCAAATGTGTAGAAAGAAATGCCGATAGGCAGAGGCAATTTTAAGAATAAATAAGCAATGCTGCCTTCGGAGCGAGCAATATTAAAAACATCGGTAACAAAGTTAGTTAGCAAACCAGCGTATTTAAACAAGCTCAAAATTAATACATTGAGAACGACTCCCGATAAAGCCCAAAAAAATCGCTGTTTCTTGCCAGAAATCCGGGCAACTTGAAAGCTGACTGTAGCGTTGATAAGAATGGAGAGTAGCAGGATCAGCAACAGTGCGGGGGCGCTCCAACTGTAAAAAATAAAGCTGGCAATTATCAGGATGGGAACCTGCAATTTTTGCAACGGAGGGAAATAATATATGGCGAAAACAATCGCAAAAAATACTAAAAATTCAATACTGTTAAATAACATAATTTGTGATTTCGCTCTTTTACGTAGCCTGTGACCCACTATATCAACCGCCTGGGACTAATGGCAAGACTAGCCCAGAACCCGATCGCGATCGCGCATCCTACCAAAGTGTAGCAAATATCACTCTTTATGAGCGCTGCGACTACCTCTTGAGATAGATGCGGAAATACCTCCCAGGGCGCGTTGTCATTTCGGGAAACATTTCTTAACATATAGATAACAAAGGGAATCCGAGGAGACACCAAAAATCCTTAAGCCCTTGGGGTGCCCCGGTTAATCAAACTTTTCGCAAACAAGGGCTAAATTAATGAACAAGCAGCAAAACTCCGAAGTTTCAGCATTTTTGCCCATGCTCCAAAAAGGCATTTGGCTGTTTGGGATTCTCTCTTGGATATTCGGGCTGACAGATAGAAGTATTGCACTATTATCTGACGGATATTTGTCGGCGATCGATATTGTCCAGCTATTTACAGCATCCTTTTTCTTCATTAGCTGGCTGTTTTTAAGCCCGTTTTTGGCGATTAACTCCCAGAGTCAGCCGAAGGAAGAAGCATCTCCCTAGTTTTTAAGTTGTAATGTTAGTTTCTCGATCGCTCTTTCTTTCTTCGGGAGCAAAGCGGGCCGGCCAAATGCGATCGCAAAAAAACAAAGTTCCCGCCGTCACGCACAGCGGAATTGCCAACAAATTCAACAGCGGAATGCTCACCAAACCCAAACAAACCAAACCAAAACTCCCGCTGGCGGGCAAACTCGCCCAAATTATCTCCAACTTCTCCTGAAAAGGTCGCCTCCGCCTCTCCAAAGGTGCATCTAAAAAGTCCAAACAGACAATAGTCGCGCCCAAAGCTACGCCACCAAAACTGCTAAGAATAGAGCCGACACCAGGAATAAAATTTAGCAGCAGCAGGGGTATACCGACGCTCAACAAAATTTGTAGTTTTCGCAGTTCAAAGGCGATCGCCCTTTGAATATCGCCAAAACTACTCGCCAAATTCATTGGTGCTTCTGCGGGCAATTGACCGTTCCGCAGCAGTTCCAATTGTTCGGAAAGTTTGCCGTACCAGGGCGAACCTAAAATCACGCCAAACTGCACTAACAAAAATCCAATTATCAGCAAAAGTCCTGACACTAGGAGTACGCGCAGCAGCCAGCCGAAAGCAACTGTTAACACACCGAGAAAGCTCAGCCAAGCTGGAAAACTCGCAATTAGAGCATTAAATCGGACGGACAAATCGGCAACTAAAACATCTATCCCAGCCAAACTGGGAAATAGCAAGCTTAAATAAAGACCAATACCAATTATAAAATTTAGCACCACGGGAACTAATACATAAGTCCACAGCTTGGGAGTTTGCAAAATCAGCGTGAAAGCTCGCAAAGGATAGGTGAAACCTGCCAGGAGTCCAATTGGTGCGGTAATGGCGGCGCGGGCGGGGTTTGAATTTAACTGTTTTGACATATTTTCTGCTTTTGAAGACTCGACTCTATTTTCTATTATCCATTTTCCATTATTATGACTGATGAGGATTTATCGCAGGTAGCCCAAAAGTGAAGCTTTTTATTTACCATACCCCGGAACTTACGCCAGCCGACAAAATGCCGGCTTGCGCGATCGCAGTTGATGTGCTGCGGGCGACTACGACAATGGCAACGGCCCTGAATAATGGGGCGGAAGCTGTCCAAGTTTTCAGCGACTTAGATAAGCTAATGGCAAGCAGCGAAAAATGGCCTGCTGATAAGCGGATTCGCGCTGGAGAGCGCGGCGGCGGGAAAGTTGACGGATTTGACATGGGGAATTCTCCTCTCGACTGCACGCCAGAAAAGGTGAGTGGGAAGCGAATTTTTATCAGCACAACTAATGGTACTCGCGCTCTGGAACGAGTGCAAGCTGCTGCAACTGTGTTAACGGCGGCTTTGATTAACCGCAAATCTGTGGTGCAGTTTTTGTTAAGTAAACGGCCGGAAACTATTTGGATTGTGGGTTCTGGTTGGGAAGGAAGTTATTCGTTGGAAGATACGGTTTGTGCTGGTGCGATCGCCCAAAGTCTCCTAGCAGAAAGCGGTATTCCTGCGAGCGATTTTGCTGGTAACGATGAAGTATTTGGGGCTATTGCTCTTTATCTCCACTGGCAAGATAGGTTGCACGAATTGTTGGAAAGAGCCAGTCACGGTCAGCGCCTCCTCGGTTTAGGTGTTATTGAAGATTTAAAATATTGCGCGCAAACGGATACTTTAGATGTGCTGCCGATGCAGCGAGAACCGGGAGTTTTGGTTAAGTCGGATTTTAAAATTCCTCAAGCTAATTTCTGGGATCAATCTTCGGAACAAACGGCGAATTAAATTTTTCTGCCAGTGGTGTAAGCTGTCGCGCATTTAAATTGTATATTCAGGGCGGGCGGGACGCTAGGGCCCCTACTCCCCACAAGACTTTGATTTTTTTTGACATACAATTTAAAGGCCGCAACAGCTTATTAGTAAGGTGCGCGGCCCTGCACACCTACTCGAACAACCACAATAAAATTGGTTTGCAGCATCGGAATGCAAGTCCTCATAAAAATCAGAGGACTTGCATTCCTCACTACAGACAACGGAAGTTAGTAGTTATATCATGTCCGGTCGATTACCCGGATTCCTGTAGGGGCCCGTGAGCCAATAATATTTGCCAAAAACGGACAATCTCACAAACCCGCCCTGGCTTATGTATTATGGGCGATCCATCGGACATGATATTAGCGAACAAGATTTTTTTAAAGAAAGTAGAATTAAAGATATTTGGTAGGGACAAAACAATGTTTTGTCCCTAGTCTATTGCGGGCAATGGAGAATTGCTGAATTCACCGCCGAAGCGCTGAATTAAACACTCGGCAATTCTGGCTGCTGCACCGGGTTCTCCCATGCGGCGCCAGCCATTTTCAGCGATTAGCTGCAACCTGTCGGGGTCGCGGAGCAAAGACTGCACGGCACCGGCAACTTCGGCGGGATGTTTGACTAAAATTAATGACGGCCCTAACAGGCGACTTTGAGCTTCTGCAAAGGCGAAAGTAAATTGCGGGCCGTTTCCGGGAATGGCGATCGCCGGTTTTCCTAAACCTACAAATTGTTCTGTAGCGGTTCCGGCCATTGCTATTGCTAAATCGGCTTCGTACAAACAATCGTTAAAACTTTGCTGAGTCAAAATCATCGTGGCATTTCTCTGCACAAATGTCAGGGGCAATAGCAAATTAGGAGATTCTTTCCGAATTTCTCGAGCGCTGGAAACAGGAGGTCGCAAAATACTTGCTTCTGGCCGCTGCGTTCTAGTTTCCCCGTCTTGTCGCCAGCCGAAAAATTCTAAACTAGGTCGCAAAGCTTCTAAGTTTAACTCTGGAGAAATGGCTCCGAAAAATAACAATTTGCGATCGGCAAACAGCGATAAAATTCCGGCTACAGCCTCTACTATTAGCAGCCAATTAGCATAGGCTTCCGGCGCTCTAGAACCGGGAAGTAAGGTGATGATGAGCGATCGCTCGATTTCCCGAAACTCTGCGTCAGGGCCGTAAAAACCGGCGGGGTTTTCCGGTTCGAGTCCGTCCATCATCGGGTTTCCGAGATCGTAAGCGGGAATGCCCAGCTTTTGTAAGGTCTCGGCGGTGAGCGCGTCCCTGGCAAAAACGGCTCGACAGCGCGATCGAGTCATCAACCAGCGCTCCCAAGGCAAATAAACCGATCGCGACCAATTCCACCCACCGCTTACCCTGGATTTGCGAGCCAGAGGCCCGTCCTCGTCCCGCAAATAATACTCGGACTTGGCAGTACCGACAAAGGCATAGGGCGCGCCGCTGAGCCAAGCAAACAGCAGCGGTACAATATCCCCGCAGGCTAAAATAACGCCGTCTTGATTCCCAGACTGTTTTTGGGTTCGCACCCAAGCGCGGATGGCTTTAAACTGAGCGATGGTCAACTGCAGCAGGCCGCCTTTGACATCGCGCAAAAATTCCCTTCTGTCCATGTAAATAAAGCCGCCCGAAGGCATTCGCTGCACCGGGCCGATGATGCGGGCGTTTTCTAGTTGAGCGAAAGCTTGCCCTTCACCCACTAGCGGAAACACGGCTAATTCTGGCGGATGCGGGTGCTGTTGCAGTTCCTGCAAGATGCGAAGGGCGATCGCGTCTTCTCCGTGGCCGTTACTGAGGCAAAGTAATTTCAATCCCAACTCTCTCAAAAACTGTCTCTGAATATATAGAAGCAAGATTAGCCCCAGGATGCAAGGTGGTAGAGCCGGATGTTGAAGTGAGTGGAGCGCCGATCGCACGAGTCCGGGACTTTTGGGTAAAATAGCAGATGAAACTCTATTTTATAGGTAAAATTGGATGGTAGAAACCCTGCCAAAATCTTTGACACTCCAAGAGTTTCTGAAGTTGCCAGAAACTCAACCAGCCAGCGAGTACATTGACGGTGAAATCATTCAAAAACCGATGCCTCAAGGCCAACATAGTGTCATTCAAGGCGAGTTGACAAGCGCTGCTAATGCTACTCTCAAACCTCAAAAGGTGGCGCGAGCATTTCCAGAACTACGGTGCATTTTTGGCGGTCGAGCGATCGTTCCCGACGTGACAAGCGAATTTCTTCATGTGGTACCCGCCACGTGATTTATCTCGCGCAAGTCAATCCAAAATCTCAAACTTGTGCGCTCGCGAAGTCGAAGTATCTAAAATCCTTGCGTCCCCCGAATTAATCTCGCGCAAGTCAATCCAAAATCTAAAATCTAAAATCTAAAATCGAATGACTGTATTCACTTGGGAACGCATTCCCCGTAAAGAAAATGGTGGTGTGGCAAATGTGTTTGCGATCGCCCCGGATTGGACAATTGAAATCCTCTCCCCCGACCAAAGCCAAACTAAAGTTACTAAAAATATTTTATATTGTCTCAAACATGGAACTCAAATCGGTTGGTTAATCGATCCAGAGGAGCGATCGGTTTTTGTATATCGGCCGACTCAATCAACGGAGGTGTTTGACGAACCGGAACAGTTATTGCCCGTGCCATCTTTTGCCATGGAATTGCAACTGACAGTAGGAGAATTATTTGGTTGGCTATTAGAGTGAGATCGTGTCCGATCGAGCGATCGCACATGATATAACTACTGACCACTGACCACTGACTACTGACCGAAAGCATCCAGGATACCCGCCACGTGATTCATCCGTCCAGAAATAAAAAACCTGTATCCGATAAAGGAGCCGCCGAATTTATCTCGCGCAAGTCAATACTTCAATTCTTTAATCTAAAATCTAAAATCTAAAATCGCGCAATCGATTGACTACTGCCTACTGACCATCGATATATTGCTTTAAAATATTCCGAATTTGTTTGAGCTGAAATCCCTTAGCAAGTTGGCGCAGCTTCGAGACAAACGGCATTAAATTAGGTTCTAAACTCTCCAGCTTAGCACTCTCATCAAAAATTTCTTCAATGTCGCCCATAGCTGCGAGTTTCAAAAGTTTTACTACCGACTCAGAAGCCGCAGGTAACAGAGAAGAATAAGCAGGAAAATCAGAGGCTGGTGACAAACTGGGAGGTTTGCGCTTTTTGTTTTCCGAAGATTCCCCATAAATCCATTCTAGTCCCAAACGCAGGCGCAACTGTTCCAAAAAGTGATTTGCTTCGATCGGTTTGGGAAGAAAAGCATCGTACCCTGCGAGGATGCTATCTTGCTGCGTAGCCTCGAAAACGCTAGCTGACATAGCGATTAACACAACATCTTTTACTTCCGGCAACTGCCGCAGTCTTCTTGCCGTTTCTAAGCCATCCATTACAGGCATCCGCAAGTCCATTAAAATGACATCCGGTTGAAATTCAACTGTTTTGTAGAGGCATTCTTGGCCGTTTTGGGCTTCTGCCACATCAAATCCTAAACGTCGCAGCAGCCTGGACAACAAATCGCGATTCTGTTGATTGTCATCCACTATTAACACCTTCCGCTTGTTGCCGATAAAACCGACCAGCCAGCGTTTTTCCTGCAAAGGAGACACCTCCAAGTACCGTTTAGCTGCTGGCAATTCTAAATCTACCCAAAAAGTGCTGCCTTTTCCCAAAGTGCTGTGGACGCGAATTTCGGCACCCATTAGTTTCGCTAATTTCTGGCTAATCGAGAGTCCGAGACCTGTACCTTCAACAAATGTATTGCCTCCTACTTGGTGGAATGGCAAAAATATTTCTTCTAACTTGCTTTGCTCTATTCCCGTGCCGGTATCCTCGACTTGAAAGCGGATTTTTAAAGCGTGTTTGGCTGCGATCGGATTGTGGGAAAAGCGCATATAATTTTGTTTTAGTTCCGAGCTCAAAGTCGAGAACTCATAATTGTCTCCTTGCCCTCGACTCCAGGCCTCTGTGCCGACATAGCCGACTTTAAAAGTCACACCGCCGCTGTTAGTAAACTTAACCGCATTGCTGAGTAAATTTATGAGAATTTGGCGCAATCTTTTTGGATCTACACGAACGCAGCTAGGGAGGGGAGAGACTTGTTCGTAATGGAATAAAATTTCTTTTTGCGAAGCTCGCATCTGAAAGAGATCTGCAATGTTTTTCGTGAAATTTAGAAAATTCAACTCTTCCGGGTAGAGTTCCATTTTTCTAGCTTCAATTTTGGAAAGATCTAAAACATCGTCGATTAACATCAGCAGGTGTTGACCGCACTGTTGAATATTGCTGAGACTTTCTTGCTGATCTGAGCTTAAGTCTTTGTCGGTTTTGAGGATTTGAGCGTAACCTAAAACGCCGTTTAAAGGCGTGCGTAGTTCGTGGCTCATATTGGCCAGAAATTCGCTTTTGGCGCGGTTGGCGCTTTCAGCAGCTAATGCAGCTTGTTGGAGGGCAGATTCTGCAAGTTTGCGATCGACAATTTCCGTTTGTGCTTGTTGAAATAGCGTCGATTGCTGAATCGCGATCGCCAATTGCACGCACAATTGCCGGAGAGATTCTATTTCTGAGGAATCCCAGGGACGGGGGCCCCTGCAATCCTGGGCTATCAGCAGTCCCCAGAGCTGATTTTCTGCCGTCGGTTGGGTCTGGGAAATGCTTTCTCGTGCTTTTAAAATTGGTACTATTAAGTTAGCTTTTACTTCAATTTTTTCGAGAAATTTCATGTGGCATTCCGTCAAATTTTCCCGGTAAATATCTTCCATTGATCTAATACCGCCTTGCTGATAAACTTCAACAAATTTCTCTTTAAAACAGCCATCAATATTGTTAAAATTTAGCAGCGAAATTCTATCTTTTGCCACGGATTCCACAACAACAAAGCCGCTCCAGTCGGGATTAAAGCGGTAAATAACTGTGCGGTCTGTTTGCAAAAATTGCCGCACTTGTTTGACAGCAGTTGTCAGGACTTCTTCTAAATTTAGGGAGGAGCGAATGCGATCGAGCATAGCAACTACTAGCCGTTCTCGCCTTAATTGCTGCTGCAGTGCCATCTCCGCTTGTTTGCGTTCGGTGATGTCGGTAATTACTCCCACTAACCCGATTAAATGACCAGTTTCATCTTTAATGCCGTCGGCGCGAAATAAAGTTGTTACCAGTTCGTTGTTTTTAGTGTTGATTTTGAGTTCGCCTTGCCAAGATTTGCCTTTACGGAGCGTTTTAAACATTTCTAGCAGCACTTTAGTTTGAGGATAAATTGCTGTTAATCCGCCTGCTGTGTTTAGTTCTTCTGCTGTGTAGCCGTACTGTTGAACAAAGGCTTGATTGTGGTAGAGCGATCGCCCTGTCAAGTCAGCAATGCCGATCGCATCGCTGGTGCTTTCCACCGCTTGAGTAACTCGCAGCAAATCTAATTCTGCTTGTTTGCGATCGCTAATATCAGTAATAGTGCCGATATAGCCTTTAATTTCCTGCTTGTCTCCGATTTCTGCAATTGCCTGACCGATCACCCAAATTACCCGACCGTCTGGACGCTGAAATCGGTATTCTGATTTAAAAGGAATTGTATCAATAATTGAGCTATGCCATTCATTTTTTACCCGATCCACATCATCGGGATGTATGGCATTCATCCAGCCAATTTCTGCTGCTAATTCTGCGTTTAATCCCGTAATTTCGCTCCACCGTTGATTCACATAAAGACAATTTCCAAATGTGTCAGTGTGAAATATGCAAACTGGCGATGCTTCTGCTAAAGTTTGGTAGCGGCGCTGGCTCGATCGCAGGGCTGATTCTACCTGTTTTCTATTAGTTATATCGCGGACTATAGAAATAATTTCGCCACCGACAAGCATTGTCAGCGACAATTCTTGAGGAAACTTAGTACCGTCACTGCGCTGACCGATTGCTTCTATATTGCAGTACCCTTTTTGCAGAAGCATCGGCATTATTTGTAATTCAAAAAATATATTTTCTGCTTTGCTGTAGAGCATTTTCCATTTCTTCCCATACATTTCGCTAGGGCTAGCCAAGCCGTACATTTTGAGATAAGCGTCGTTGGAATAAATACATTCTTTATTATTATTAAAAATCGCGATTCCGTCATAAGCAGCGGCCATTGCTACTGCTTGGCGCTGGAGTTGAGACTCTGCTTGTTTACGAGACGTAATGTCGTGGCCGACTGAGTAGATTAAACCTTCTTCGCTAAATGGCGATGCCGTCCACAGGAAGCATTTGTAAGAACCGTCTTTGCAGATGTAGCGGTTTTCAAAGGAGATACTGGACGTACCTGCTATTAGTTTTGCTCCTTCGGCTGCGGTAGCTTTTCGATCGTCTGGATGAACAAATTCGATCATTGGCTTGGCAAACAATTCACTAATACTGTAGCCTAAAGCTGTTGACCAAGCTGGGTTTAAACGTTTAAAATGACCGTCAAAACCTACAATACAAAGCAAGTCTAAGGAGATAGTGAAAAAACGATCGCGCTCTGTTTGTGCCTGCTTTAATTCAGTGATATCCATCACTAAACCGTCCCAGAGAATATCGCCTTCGCTGCCAGATTTGCTTTCATTAGTGAGCCTTTCTGGTCTCGCAGCTCCTTGCAGCCACTTAACTTTTCCAGATGGCAAAGTCTGTCGCCACTGCTGCTGCCAAGGTTCCAGCGTAGTGGCTGAAATTGCCATTGATGCTTTTAAATCTAAGAGGTCGTCTGGGTGAATTCCATTGGAAATCAGTTCCGCATTTTGCTCTATTGCTTCTGCCTCTAATTCGTAGAGTTGGCTACTGCCTGAAGAAATGTAAGGGAAAGACATTTTTCCAGTTGCTGACATTCGTAATTGATAAATTATTCCCGGCAGGTTAGCTACCAATTTTTGAAAGCGAGCTTCGCTTTGTTCCAGGGCTTTTTGTTGCTGTCTGTATTCGGTAAAATCTCTAATTGTACCCACTATTACTTTACTGCCGTCTGCTATTTGGAAGACGCTTTTTTTGGTAGAAATTATGTGTTCTTTTCCGGCAGAGTCTGTGAAGCTTTCTTCGGTTTCCAAGCAGATACCCGTTGTCAATACTTCTTCATCTTTTGTCCAAAAAACAGCAGCTTCTGATGGGGGGAAAAAGTCATAATCTGATTTGCCGAGCAGTTCTTGCCGCGATTTGCCGACCAACTGACAAAAAGCATCATTTAATATCATCCAGCGGTGTTGCTCGTCTTTGACAAAAATTGGGTCTGGCGTAGCATTTATGGTGTGGTTTAAAAATTCTTCTGATGCTCTCAGTTTGGCTTCGTAGCGGTAGCGATCGCTCACGTCCAACACTACTTCTATTATCCGGTCGATAGACCTGTCCAGGCGGCGGATGCAGCGCAGGGAAACTCGCGTGTGAACTATTTCGCCATTTTTTCTGAGCAACCTTTTGTCTAAGATGTAACCGTCGCTCCTACCTGCTAACATCTGAGAAAAATTTTCACAATTAGCCTCCAAATCTTCTGGATGAGTCAACTCTAGCCAATTATTTTGCACGAGTTCGTAGCGCTCATAGCCCAGCAAATTGCACAGGGCATCGTTAACTTCTATCCAGTGGCAATTTAGAGGAATTTCGCTGTCAATAATTGGAGCGATGATGGCAATGCCGATCAGGGAATTTTCCACCACCGAGCGATATTTTTCTTCACTTTTTCGCAAAGCATCTTGACTGTTTTGGCGTTCTATGGCGTAGCGGAGCGATCGAATTAACAGTTCGCTGTCGATTTTTCTTTTTACCAAATAATCCTGTACGCCGACAGAAATCAACCGCAGGGCAAGTTCTTCGTCGTTTTGGGCGGTCAGAACTACGATCGGCACATTTACCCCGTACTCTTGTACCCGAGCAACCGTCTCGATTCCCCGACTATCTGGCAATGAAAGGTCTAATAAAATTATGTCAAAAGTTTCTTGATTCAATCGCTGCTGCGCTTCGCTGAGGCGCTCTACTTTCGTCAGCACTATACGCTGCGCGCCGCCTATTTCTGACAGCAAATCTTCAATCAGCTCAGCTTCATGAGGGTTGTCTTCTACTAACAGAACTTTAAAGCAGATAGGAGGCAAAGCTAAGTTAAAAACTGCTTTCATAATATTTGTTAATCAAGAAAATATTAAAATAACTGGAATTTTACCTTTTATTTTCCGGGCAGTCATTCAATTCCACGTACACATACATCGATCGTCAGATTCGGGGAGGGTAAGCAATCTTTACAAATAATATGTTTAATAAGTAAAATTATATCACGCACCAACTAGACTGTCAACGGAAAAGAAGTTTTATTCTAAATTGCCATTTATACCAATTAAAACAATGAATGCAACTGTAGCCCATATCCCCACCCCGATACTCACACTCCTTACCAACAATTATTTAATGTTTTTATCTCCCCCTATTATTTTTTTTGATTTCTACATTATATATTCGATGTAACACATTTTAAGAATAGAGAAAGTGATTAATTTTGCCAAGATTATAGCTTATACATTGGCGAAACTATACCTCAATTAAGCGAGAGTAAAGTAAAAAATTGAACCTTGCTCCGGTTCCGATTCCACCCAGATAGATCCGCCGTGAAGTTCCACAATTTTTTGACAAATTGCTAAACCAATACCAGTCCCAGAATATTCTCTTTGAGTGTGCAAGCGCTGAAAAATTTGAAAGATACGTGTTTGATGCTGTGGAGCAATCCCAATTCCATTATCTGAGACAGAAATTAACCAGTTTTCCTCCTGTTTGCAAGCGGTAATATGAACCACAGGCGTTGCATCGTGGCGATATTTAATCGCATTGCTGACTAAATTTTGAAATAGTTGTACGAGTTGAGAAATATCCCCCATTACCGCGGGTAATTCACTGTAGGTGACAACGGCTTTAGTCTCGCGGATCGCCCCTTGCAGGTTCGCGAGTGCTTGCTCGACTGCATGATTGCAATCTGTCAGTTGAAAAGGTTTCCGACTCCTGCCAACGCGGGAATATTCGAGTAAATCGTCAATTAAAGTTTGCATTCTGGTGCAGCCCTGAACGATATTGCCGATAAACTTACTACCTTGGCTGTCGAGTTGGTCTTTGTAGCGTTTTTCTAAAAGTTGAGCGTAACTAGCAATGGTTGCTAAAGGCGCTTGCAAGTCATGAGAAGCCACATAAGCAAATTGTTCTAGTTCTGCATTTGAACGCGCCAATTCTTGGTTAGATTTTAATAGAGCAGATTCGGCGCGCTGGCGGTGGGATATCTCTTGCTGGAGTACCAAATTTTGCTCTTGCAGAGCTTTTTCAACGGCGCGACGGGTGCTGATTTCTTGTTGCAAAATTTGGTTTTTCTCCTGAAGAGTTTTTTCCACTGCTAATCGGCTCGTAATTTCTTCTTGCAGCAGCATATTTTGTTCTTTTAGCTGCTTTTGTAAATTCCGCAGGCTGAGGTGACTTTCGATGCGGGCCAGCACTTCTTCAAACTGAAATGGCTTGCTGATATAGTCAACAGCTCCCACAGCAAATGCGTTTACTTTGTCAAATACTTCATCTTTAGCGCTGATAAAAATTACCGGAATTTCGCGAGTTTTAGGTTCTAATTTCAAATGCTGACAAACTTCGTAACCGTTCATTTCCGGCATCATTATGTCGAGCAAAATCAAATCTGGTGGATTAGAATTGCACGCTCTCAAAGCCATTTTTCCGTTAATCACGCAGCGGGGGGTGTATCCTCTCTGAGTCAACATCGTAGACAACAGACGCAGGTTTTCTGCTGTATCGTCTACTACTAAAATGTTTCCTAGTGGCGTCTCTGGTTGCTGATTGTTCATTGATTATTTCCCTGTTCCTGTTTTCTTCACAAAAATGTGGGCAGCTATTTTATTTAGGATTTACGGAAAACACCCGGTTTCTAGTAGGAATATCGAGAAAGAAAATGAGGAACCCGCTCCTAAACCGGGTGTTTAGCCGTTTGTGCACAAGCAAGTCCTGTTATTGTTCGTTTAGCAATCCTCAAATCCCCAGCAGCAGAGTCAGAGCATTATTGTCCCAAGTCAATCCTTTATCTAAAACCTTAAATCCCGCGACTTCGCACATAGCTTCTAAAGCATTAGCTGTAGGTAGCCACCAGCACGCCGCAAAATTGTCCATGTCAAAAACTGCTTTTTCAGTTATCCCTATAAGTGCGTTGTTGTTGATGTATGGCCGCCAATAAGCTGTTAAAATAGCTCGTTCAGCGTCGTCCAAAGCTGGAATAAACATTACTCCAGAAGGCGGAAGTTCATAGCGTCCTAACTCATTCTCTATAACTTCTTGGGTAATAGCTGAAGTGAAAATTAAATGCTCGCGAGTTATCTGACGCAAGGCAACTAAAATCTGCAACGGATGGGGGTGATGGTACAAAACTCCTGCACAGTGAACTACATCGTAAGGTTCGCCAATGTCTGCAAGTTGAATCTGAGTGATATCTTGATTGATACAGTGATAATTAGCAATATTTAAACTTGTCATGCGATCGTGAAAATCTTGCCACCAGTGGAGGGATGCCGGCATGGCATCAATCATTGTCAGAGAAACTGCACCGTATTTGCTAGCTACAGATACTTTTTCGCTGACAGTTCCCCACAAGCCGCCGACTTCTGCAAAAGTCTTGCCTTTGACTACTCGGGCAATGTAGCGATCGCGAATATCCTTAGCCTCTAACTCTAATAATAGAGTAGATTCCCCTGTTTGACGCTGTTTTTCTAAAATCTCCTCTAATTTTTGGGATATTTCTGGATCTTTGGGTCTAATTTCTAATGCCATCAAGTACAACATTATGGCTTCGTTAAGCCGATCGCTCTCAGCAAACTTTTGGGCTATTTCGCAGTAAAATTCAGGAGCGTGCAGCGGCTGCATTTCGTGGTGATAGTAGCTAGTTGCTACATCTGAATCTACCGGAGTTCTTTTAGTTAGAGCCTCACCTAATTTTATGTAAATTTTCGGGAGGGACGGCTCGATTTGAAGCGCACAAAGGTAGGCGGAAACAGCATCGTTCCATGCGTGATTTCCACTCAAAGCATCGCCTAAATTGTAATAAGACCAAGAAATAGTGGGATTAAGTTCAATAGCACGTTGGTAAGCGGTAGCTGCGGCTTTCCACTGTTGGGTTTTTAACAGCGCTGCTCCTAAATTGTGGTAAGTCCAAGAGAATTCTGGATTGAGTGCGATCGCCCGCCGATAAGCGAGTGTTGCGGCTTCAAACTTTTGAAGTTGAACTAAAGTCAAAGCTAAGTTATAATGAGACCAAAATAAATCCGCATTTAGTGCGATCGCCTGTTCGTATGCAGCCTCAGCTTCCGACAATTTTTCTAGTTTAACAAGAGCATCTCCTAACTGGTGAAAAGCTGCAAAAAAATTCGGATCTAATTCAGTAGCGCGCTGGTAAGCTGCGGCGGATTCCGACCATTCTTCTAATCGATCGCAAGCTACACCGATGCTGTAGTAAGACCAAGAATAATCCGGGTTAATTTCCACCGCCGTGCGGTAGGCGATCGCAGCTTCTTGCCATTTTTCTAAATTGAGCAGC
The DNA here is from genome assembly GCF_036700325.1 of Microcoleus sp. Z1_B2. NCBI lineage: Bacteria > Bacillati > Cyanobacteriota > Cyanophyceae > Oscillatoriales > Microcoleaceae > Microcoleus > Microcoleus sp. Z1_B2. Next base: position 77,206 of record NZ_JAUBOQ010000017.1, on the reverse strand, counting down.
ACGCTGCCTAAGTTGTAGTATGACAAAAAAGAATTGGGATTTAAATCAATACTTTTTCGGTAGGCTGCCTCCGCTTCGCGCCAGAGTTCCTTAGCTTGCAAAACATTGCCTAATTTGTAATGAAAATCAGAAATCTCCGGCTGGAGTTGAATAGCTTTGCGGTAGTTAACAATAGCTTCGTCCCACTGCTTTAGCTCGCTAGCAGCTTCTGCTAATTGGCAGTAAGCTTCGCAAAAGCTGGGGTTTAAATAAATCGTGCGGTGGTAACAAGTCAGCGCTTTTTCTGGCTTGTTTTGCGCCAACAAAGTATTACCTAAATCGAGATATTCTTCTGCTATCTCTATCGGTTCCACCATGAGTGCTTGATACCAACAATCTGCTGCTTCTTCAGCTTGACCGACTTGGGTAAATATCCGGCTCAAATTACGGTATAATCCTGCAAAGTTTGGTTGCAGGGAGATGGCTTTTTGGTAACAGGCGATCGCCTCTTGCCACTGTTCCCAAGTAGCACAGAGAGTGCCTAGGTTAGCAAAAGCTTCGGCAAAATCGGGTTGCAGGGCGATCGCAACTTTATACCAATACCTTGCGTCTTCTAGTTTACCCTGAGCTTGCAGCGCCTTTCCCAAGGTCTTGCAAGTCTCTGCTGAATTGGGTTCAGATGCCAAAATTTGTTGGCAAAGTGCGATCGCCCGATCGAAGTTCCCTGTAGCCAAATAAATTTCTGCCTGCTGCTGGAAATTCACTTGCACTGTTTCTGAATTCATTTTTTATTTTCCTTTTGAGTTGTCATTCCATGTAAAATTATATGCTACACTTTGCCAAAATTCAAGTTTTTGTAATTAGATCAACCGAACACAGAATAATGATGAAAATCCGCCAAATTAATCTAAACTATATAATCATAGGTTAACAGCGAGCTAAATAATGTCAACAGCTACTCAAACACCGCAAGTAAGCGTAATTATACCTGTATATAATGGATCTCGCTACATCGTACAAGCCGTGGAAAGCGCCCTAGGTCAAACTTTTACTAATTTGGAGATTATAGTTGTAGATGACGGTTCGACAGATAGCACGCAGCAAGTATTGCAGCCTTATTGTGACAGAATTCGCTACATATACCAGGAAAATCAAGGAGTAGCAGCAGCCAGAAATATTGCTTGCCAACTAGCGCAAGGCGAGTTTTTAGCCTTTCTCGATGCCGATGACTATTTCCTACCATCCAAGCTAGAGAAACAACTAGCTTGCTTTGACGCTAACCCCACCTTAGATATGGTGCAAACAGGTTGGGTAATCGTCGATGAAACCGGGCGAGAGATTTCTGCTGTCAAGCCTTGGCAACAAGCGTCTAAATTAAATTTAGAAAGCTTTATTCTATATAAATGCGTGCGACCCAGTGCGATGATGCTGCGCCGAAACTGGTGGGAAAAATTGGCCGGTTTCGATTCTCAGTTGCCACTAGCAGAAGATTTAGACTTTGCCTTGCGTTTAGCTTTAAAAGGGTGCAAAGCAGTTTGGTTAGAAGAAAAACTTACCTGTTATCGCCAGCACAATTCTAATCTCATGTCAATCGGTTTTCGCGTAATGAAGAATATAGAAATTGTGATGAAAAAATTCTTCGCTCGACCCGATTTGCCCCAGTCAATCCGGCAGTTAAAAAACCCAGAACGCTATCAATGCTTAAAGTGGCTGGCATGGCGGATGTATCGCGACGGCCATCTAACAGAGATGGCCCAGTGTTTAGAAGAGTCATTGCAATATACGCCTTTTTCGCCCACACAAACAGTGTTGAATTGGCTGGAAAGTTTTCAGATGGCTTCTGAAGAATATGGTGAAAATTTTGACGCTTATTCGCTGAGTAAGTTAGCCCAATGGCAAGAGATAATTCAGATGGTGATGACTAATCCACCCCAATCTCAACAGAGTTCTATTCCCACACCTTCAAAAGCGCAAGCCCACATTCTACTCTACAACACGGACGATCCGGGCGTGGGAGGATTAGCGCAGTACAATCATGCCATTCTCTGTGAGTTAGCCTTGTTAGGCTATCGAGTCACCTGCGTGCAAACCAAACATTCTAGCCCCTTGCTTGAGCGAGAACGAGAGTTAGGTATAGAACACTTGTGGCTGGATTTTAGCGGGCATAAAGATTTACAGCGGGTGTTAAGAAATACTCAGGATGCACGAGAGCTTTTTGCTAGCAATCAACCGGATATGATTATTTTTAGCGATGGTTGGCCATTTTCCAATTTTGCAGCTAAACAGGTAGTGATGCAAATGGGAATACCATACATGATGGTGATTGGGTTAGTTATGCCAGAACACGCCACTTTTGCCTGCGGAGATGTAGTGCCTTATGTAGAAGGAGTGCTCTACCACTGCCTGCAAGCTAGAGCCTTGATTGTTGGCGCTTACGAACATTTGAATTTATTGTGCCAACATTTCAAGTTGCCAAAAGAGCGAGGACAAGTGATTTACTTGGGGCGTTCTTCTGAATATTTTGCACATCCTAATGCTGCAGCTCGTCAACGCCTGCGGCAAGAAATAGGAATTCCTGAAGAGGCGATTGTCTGTTTCACATCTGCTCGATTGGCATCGATTAAAGGGCATCAATATCAGATTGAAGCAATCAAGCAGTTGCAGCAGTCTCCTGTGTGGTCTAAACTGTATTTTGTGTGGGCAGGAACGGGTGAGGGAAGCGCTGATAATGTAGAAATAGAATTGAGGGAAACTATTAAAGAGTTAGGCGTGAGCGATCGCGTGAAGGCGATCGGACAACGCTGGGATATCCTAGATTGGCTGGATGCTAGCGACATATTCATTTTGACTTCTGTGGCAGATGCAGCGCCTTCTCTTGCAGTTATGGAAGCGATGGCTAAGGGATTGCCGGTAGTTGCAACGGCTGTGGGCGGGATTCCTGAAGGGCTTGGCGATACTGGGAAATTGTTGCCCGATCCGAATACCGATCCAGAGGGAACCGCGAGGGAATTGGCGGAAACTGTAGAAGCTTGGGCGATGAATCCAGAATTGCGACATCAAATCGGTCAAGCTTGCAAGCAGCGGGCCGAGAAAGTGTTTAAAGAGGAACGGATGTTGGCAGAGTCGATGGAGGCGATCGAAAAAGCTTTACTTTGCGATCGTCAAACAGATCCATTTGTTACTCAAAAAAAGGTGCAGAGGTCAATGGCGAAAATAGAAAGCCTGGTCAACTACAGCTCTTTAGTATGGAATGCTTGGCAGGCTTACTGTCAAGAAGATCTAAGCGGAATGCAGAAGTGGCTTCAAGAATCTTTGAAGTACACACCTTTTTTGAGTACAGAAACGCTGTTAAACTGGGTAGAATATTTTGGCAATTTTTCGTCAGCTAAAGGGCATAGTTTAGATACATATTCTCTAATTAATTCAGTAGAATGGCAACAATTAGTCGAGGAAGTACAGGGTATTGAATCTGTATTTTATGCACGTTAAAATACCAAATTTACATTTCAAATTCGGATTGCTCTCAACAGTAGAATTGCATCTGCCTTCTGCCTGACATCCGTTACATCCGTTACATCCGTTACAGAATCCGTTGCCGAACCCTTCCTTATCACCGATAAAATTCATGTCAATAGCAAATCCGACACCGCGAGTAAGTGTAATTATTCCAGCATATAATGGATCTCGCTACATCGCGCAAGCGGTAGAAAGCGTCATCAGCCAAACCTATAAAAACTGGGAAATTATCGTCGTAGACGACGGCTCAACCGACGAAACCCGCCAAGCATTGCAGCCTTATGTTGAAAAAATTCGCTATGTTTATCAGGAAAACCAAGGAGTAGCTGCCGCCCGCAACCGAGGAATTCAGGAATCCCGATGTGAATTAATTGCTTTTTTAGATCAAGATGATTTTTTCTTGTCCGATAAGTTGGCTGGGCAAGTTGCGTTATTTGACGCTCAGCCATCACTAGGAATTGTTAATAGTGGCTGGCGAATTGTTAAAGAGCAAGGCGAAAGTATTTGCGATATAAAACCCTGGGAATACTTTCCTCAGCTCGACTTAAAAACCTGGATTGTTTATATGCCCCTACTTCCCAGCGCCATGATGTTTTCGCGGGCGTGGCTGGAACGAGTCGGTGGCTTTGATTCTCAGTATGATTCAGTAGATGATGCCGACTTAATTGTGCGTTTATCACTATCTGGGTGCGAAGCTGTTTGGTTGCCTCAAGTGACAGTATGCTACCGCCAGCACGGGCAAAATGTGTCCATCCAGAGAGCGATAAAACAGGCAAACCTTTGTATTAAATTAAAGCAAAATTTCTTCAGTAGAGCCGACTTACCAGAGGATATCCGCCAATTAGAAAAGCTTGCTTTTTATGAGGCTCTGACATGGATGGCGTGGCAACTGTACTACAGTGGCCATCCGGCAGAAATGACTGACTATTTGCAAAAATCTTTGGATTATACCCCGTACTCCCTGACAGCAACTATAGCAGATTGGGTAAAGCGCATCACCGGAATTGCTAAGACCTACGGCTGCAAAATCGATGCCATTGCTATGGGAAACTTACCAGAATGGAAACAGTTAATAGCTAGTATCATCACTCCCAAAAAAGTACGCGTCAGTGTCATTATCCCGGCTTATAACTGCGAGCGCTACATTCTAAAAGCCGTAGAGAGCGTTCTCAGTCAGAGTTATGAAAACTGGGAAATTATCGTCGTAGATGACGGTTCAACAGACAATACCAGCCAAGTTTTAGCACCTTACTTCGATTTAATTCAATACATCTATCAAGAGAACCAAGGAGCAGCCCTGGCCCGAAATCGTGCTTGTAAGTTAGCACGAGGGGAATTTTTAGCTTTCTTAGATGCTGACGACTTCTTCTTACCAGAAAAACTAGAAAAACAAGTAGCTTGCTTTGACGCTGACCCCACATTAGATATGGTGCAAACAGGTTGGGTTATCGTTGGCAAAAACGACGAAGGCATCTATGGAGTACAGCCTTGGGAAGAAGAACCAAAATTAGATTTAGAAGCCTTTGTTTTCTACAAATCAGTGCGTCCCAGCGCCATGATGCTGCGGCGAGAGTGGTGGGAACGCTTGGGGGGTTTCGATCATCGCTTGCCGCCAACCGAAGATTTAGATTTTGTCCTACGTTTAGCTTTAAAAGGCTGCAAGTCAGTTTGGTTAAAAGAGATATTAACCTGCTATCGTCAGCATGACAACAATCTGATGTCCAACGGCTCCAAATTAATGAAAAATATGGAAATTTTGATGGATAATTTTTTCGCACGGCCAGATTTACCTCAGCACATTCACGACTTAAAGCCCGCGGAACGTTACAAGTCTTTCGTATGGATAGCATCACGGATGTACCGCGACGGATATTTGCCAGAGATGGTCGAATGTCTGGAAAAATCTCTGTATTACACTAATCTGACAGGCACTGAAACTGTTTTTAATTGGCTGGAAACTTTTAAGGGGGTTTCAGAACAGTACGGCTACAACTTTGATGCCTATGCCTTAACCAATTTACAGGAGTGGCAAGACATAGTGGCGATCGCAGCTAACAATCCTTATCAGTTTAAACCCGAGCCCAGTTCGACTTCTCGGCAGCCAAGACAGCACGTACTCCTGTACACAGAAGACTCAGGAGTCGGCGGATTGGCTCAGTTCAACCACTCGCTGATGTGTAAATTAGCGGCGGATGGCTACCGAGTAACCAGCGTTCAAAGTCAAGCTTCTAATCCTTTAATTACCGAACAAAAACAGCTAGGTATCGAACATATTTGGCTAGAGTTCGACACGATGAAAGAGTTTTTGCGAATAGCTTACAATTTGGATGATGCTCAAAAGATTTACGCCCAAGCTAGACCGGATTTAATTATATTTAGTGACGGCTGGCCGATGGCTAACTTTGCAGCTAAACAAGTTGCGATCGAGCAAAATATACCGTACATCATCAGTCTGGGTTATATCAATCGCAATTATGAAACCTTCGATCGCGGCGATCAAATTCCCTATTTCGATGCAGTTGCCTATCAGTACATTGTAGCCAAAGCAGCAGTAGCAGTTTCCCACGAGAATTTAAACTTGTTCCAAAGTCTATTTAAAGCGCGTCTAGAACGGGGAAAAGTAATCTATTATGGCAGACCAAATAGTTATTTTGAGTCACCGAATCTTTCCACTCGCCAACGCCTGCGTCAAGAACAAGGAATCCCTGAAAATGCTGTCGTTTGTTTTACAGCGGCAAGATTGACTCCAATTAAAGGATATCAGTATCAATTGCAGGCGATCGCCCAATTGAAAAATCGTCCAATTTGGCCCCAAATTTACTTTGTTTGGGCCGGGCCGGGGTCTACTACTCACGACAATATGGAACCTGAATTAAGAGCAACTGTGAGCAAATTGGGAGTAGAAGAACAGGTTAAATTTTTAGGACAGCGCTGGGATATTGCCGATTGGCTCGACGCCAGCGACATCTTTATTTTATCTTCCCAAGCAGAAGGAATGCCGCTAGCAATTATGGAAGCAATGGCAAAAGGATTGCCCGTAATTGCCACAGCAGTCAGCGGGATTCCTGAAGAATTGGGAGATACGGGAAAGTTGCTGCCCGATCCTACAATCGACCCAGAAGGAACAGTAAAAGAGTTGGTAGAAACGGTGGAAATATGGGCAGAAAATCCCGAATCGCGTAGACTTGCAGGACAAGCGTGCAAAGCGCGAGCCGAAGAACTATTCCAAGAAGAACGGATGCTTCGGGAATATGGAGAAATAATTGAACAGGCATTGGTAAGTGACGATGAGAGCGACAGTTTCTCTATTAGTCCGAAACTCAAAAAGCAGCTACAGCAAGTGGATAGCCTGCTGAAATACTATTATTTAGTGTGGAAAGCTTGGGAGGCTTACGATCGGGGAGATATGTCCGAGATGGTGAATAATTTGCAATCTGCTTGGGCCTGCACACCTTATTTTACCACGGAAACTATCTTTGATTGGGTGAAAAACTTTGGTATTTTCGCAGCCGAAAAAGGCGTTACGTTCGATACCCACGAGCTGATCAACTCCCGGTCGTGGCAACAAGTGATAGAATCAATACAGGGTTTTGAAGTGTTTTCATCGGTTCGTTAAAACAGAGCTCTTGTAGCATTCTTAGGAACGGGATATCCGGCCCATTCCACAAAACATCAACCAAAGAAAAGATATGCAATTTACATTCAAGTTCCCACGGATTAATAAACTGCTGCCAATTTGTTTAGCTATTGTCACTGTTCTGTTAATAGCCTATTTGGGACAGCAACCAACTGTTGCCCAACTGCGATCGAACGTTACAGTAGATTTTGGACAGCCAGCCACCGGTACAATTTCCATGAGTGGCATCCTGCACGGAATTGATACTAGCCAGCCGCCGGATAGTTCTATTAAACCCTTGCAGCCCAAACTTTGGCGGGCGGGGAGACTCGATATTTACGATCGCATAATCGCCAGCGGAGCCGAGTTTCAGTTAGTAGTCAGCGACTTGTGGGGCTACGGTAGCAATCCCAATGGCTGGCCCTATCAAAACTACCCCGCGTGGGAAGCATTCGTGCGGCAATTAGCCCAGCAAAATAAAGGCAAAAAAATTATTTGGGATGTATGGAATGAGCCAGATTGGAAAGATCCATTTTGGAACGGAAGCAGAGAACAATTCTTTGAAACTTACAAAAGAGCTTACAAAATTTTGCGGGAAGAATTGGGGCCGTCAGCAATGATTGGCGGGCCCAGCCTCGGCCGCTACAGCAAAGAATATCTCGCCGCTTTTTTGGATTACTGCAAGGCTAACAAACTTGAAGTAAATTTCCTCTCGTGGCACGAACTTAACGACACGATGATCTTATTTGTTGACGATCACGTAATTGAGGCTAAACGCAATTTTCAGCAAAGTCCCTCTTACAAGGAACTGAAATTGCAAAAAATTTACGTCAACGAAATTGTCGGCAACTTAGCGCAGTACCAGCCGGGGGAAATCTTAGGTTATTTGTATAACTTAGAGTATGCAAAAGCTGACGGTGCTTGCAGAGCTTGTTGGGATACTAAAGGGCCAAATAAAGTTAGCAATTGCTTCAACAATACGCTGAGTGGGATGGTCACGCCTAATACTTTTGAGCCGAGAGCTGCTTGGTGGACTTACAAAGCTTATGCTGACGGAGTTAATTCGCGGGTGCGGAGTTGGTCAAATAACAATCGCCTTGTCGCTTTAGCCAGCAAGTCCAATCCTGAAGGTAAAGCACAGATACTTTTAGGTTATTTCGACCCCAATTTTTCCTCAGCAACAACGGTAACATTAACCATCGGCAATTTGGAGCAGCTAGGTATTCAAAGGGGTCAGAAAATCACTCTAAAATTAGAAAAGATTCCCAACAATCAAGAAGGAGCCGTGCCACAGCTTGTCACAGTTAAAGAAGAAAGTTTTTCGGTTGGTAGCGGCAGCTTGGCTTATGTTATCCCTAATTTCAACGTCCACGAAGGCTACTTATTGACGGTTAGCAAGTGAGCTAGCTATCCTATTAGATTGTGAACAAATTGTAGGGACACGGCACTGCCTTTCGTCCTGTCAACTTAACGTTAAACCGATAGTCCGACAGGGGTTGAAACCCCTGCCTCAAAGCTGAAGTCCTCTAAAAGAGGACTAATGAATTATTCAGTCCTCTTTTAGAGGACTTTGACTATTAGACAGGGAATTCATTCCCTGGCGGACTGGCGGGTAGGCGCGAGGACTAGCGGACGAAAAGCTTAATTTGACACGCATTGGGCACTGCCGTGTCCTTACAAATATATAGACAAATTGTGGGACAGGGCACTGCCGCGTCCTTACAAATATATAAAGTTTAGCTGGGATTATTCAAAGATTTTTGCACAGATTCCAACCATTCTCTGACTGTTTGATTTTCGGATTGGGGGTCGTAGTAACACCCTAATTCATCGAGGATGAATGCTTCTAAATCGGCTGGGGCGATCGGCATTTCGAGCAGTTTGCTGAGCTCTTGCGATGCAGCTTCAACACTTGCGGGCGGTTCGCTGCTGCGGTAGTTGTTCACTACATCGCTGGGAGTGTCAGCTTCTAACTGCCAGTCTTGGTGAAAGTAGGAACTGAAAAATTGGGTTAAATGAGGAAATTGATCGATCATTGGGGATAGGCTGTGAGAATAAAGTATCCGGGAGGTAATTTGGCGCTGCGCTGGAGGACGATTCTCAGGCGAGATGTTGAAGTTGCTTTGGATGCGCGGCGACGCAGAGTAATACCAATGATTCTGTTGGCATTGTAGTCGATCGTATAACGATTGCCGCGACTTTTCACCCAGGAGTCGATCGCACTTTGATTTCTGTTCATTGCTTCTGCAATAGCCGCTTCGGCGACGGAACGATCGATAAAAGAAGATGCAGCAGAAATTCTCGTTTCGCTTGCGAGTCGCTGTGCTAGTTGTGCTTCTGTTTTACCAACGTGTCTCTCTAAAGTGTGTCCTCCTGCTGATTCGTGAAATTCTAATCCCCCGCCCGGTATGTTGGGTACAAAAGCTACGGTGGTTTCTGGTATGGTTGAGATTTTCGGTGCAACAACCGTGGCGTAAACACCAGGTATAGCCCATTGGAATAATATAATTATGGAGGCGATCGCACAGAGGATACCTAAAAAATTTTTTAGGCGATCGAGTTGATTTTTCATTGCTGCTTAATCTCTTTCTTATATTTAGTATAGGTGTTTGCTGTTTTTTTGTCTATTTCCTAATCTACCATTCCTAAGTTAGAAATTGCGCGCTGTATTCAAATATACTGTCCGCAGTACCCACCCTACTGTTAGTTAGAAATTGCGCGCAGCATTTAAATACATGGTGTGCACGGAACACCCTAGGATTATTACTAAATACACGGTGTCCACGGATCACCCTACGATTATTTATAATAATTCGTGATTTCTGGGGTTGACAAAGCTTCACTCACTATGAGAAAAAGTTAATAATTCTTTGAATAAATCCCTGATTATTGATGATAAATTAATTGATCATCTTTTAAAAATAAAAAAAATGCAAGTAGTTATCCTAGCAGGTGGTCTCGGTACTCGTCTCAGAGAAGAAACAGAATTTCGTCCCAAACCCTTAGTGGAGGTGGGGGGACATCCAATTATTTGGCACATCATGAAGATATATGCACACTTCGGTTTCCAAAACTTTATTGTGTGCTTGGGCTATCGCGGCAACATGATTAAAGAATATTTCCTTAATTATGAAGCCATGAACAATGACTTTACTATCTGTCTGGGACGGCAAAATACGATCACTTATCACGAGGAACATCTCGAACAAGATTTTCAGGTGACACTGGCTGAAACTGGCGCGGAAAGCATGACAGGAGGGCGGGTCAAACGGATAGAAAAATATATAGATCGCGAGAATTTCATGGTGACATACGGCGATGGAGTAGCTGATGTCAATATTGAGGCTTTAGTCGATTTCCACAAGTCTCATGGTAAGCTGGCAACTGTCACCACATTCCGTCCGATTTCTCGCTTTGGAATTTTGGATGTAGACAGCGATAGCCGCGTAGTACAGTTTTCTGAAAAACCTCAAATAGATGGCTGGATCAGTGTTGGATATATGATATTTAACCGCCGGGTATTTGAGTATTTGGGGGGAGATGATTGTATTTTAGAACAGGAGCCGATGCAGCGTTTAGCAGCAGACGGACAGTTGATGGCTTACCGTCATGATGGCTTCTTCTTTGCGATGGATACTTATCGAGAATACAAGTATTTAAACGAACTTTGGGATGAAGGAAAGGCTCCTTGGAAAATGTGGAAATAAATTAGTTTTGGGTATTCTCAGTAAGCCTTTTATGAACGGGCTATCCTGCCCGTTCCACAACAAATTTACTTTTTGTGGAACAGGCCGGAGAGCCTGTTCTAGAGACTGGTGCAAAATGTGAGTAAATAAGTTAGTTTGAGGGCAGATTTTTAGGCTGGTTCACAATGATTTAGAGAAAAACAGCTATAAAATAATTATATAAAATGGATTCCCCATATATTCTCAACAGCACAGAAAGTTACCTGCAAAAGTGCGTTTCACCCCACGCGGAAATTATCGACAGCGACTCGGAAGCGCTAGAAACAGCATTTGCGGGATTGGAAGATCGATCGCTCTTAGCATTGCGAGTTCCCCAAAAATGGGGCGGCGCCGAAATTGCACTCCCGATTTTTTACCAATATCAGGAATTGACGGCTCGATATTCCGGCGCATTGTCTTTCCTGCAAACTCAGCACCACAGCGCCACTGCGATGATTGCCAACAGCGACAATGAAATGCTAAAAAGCAGATACTTGCCCGCGATCGCCCAAAAAGAGTTACGCTTGGGTATTGGGTTTTCGCATTTAAGGCGATCGGGCAATCCTGCCGTCACCGCAACTCCCACAAAAGCGGGCTATTTACTGTCAGGAAAAGTTCCTTGGGTAACAGGTTTTCGCTTGTTTCAAAAGTTTATTGTAGCGGCGGTACTTCCTGACGAACGCGCTGTTTTCGGTTTAGTGCCTTTTGCCAATATTGAAGGCGAATATGGTAAAATAGCTTGTAGCGAAATCATGCAGTTAATCGCCATGAACTCGACTAATACTGTGACAGCAACTCTCGATAATTGGTTGCTGCATGAATCGGAAATAATTTCAATTAAACCTGTCGGCTGGATTGCGGAAAACGACACCAAAAATATACTGAATTTTGTTCCGGCTACTTTTGGCTGTATTCGAGCAGCATTGGATGTAATTGCAGCCGCCGGGGCTGCTAAGAATTCACCTTTTATAGCGGCGGCTTACCAAAAACTAGAGCAAAAGCTCGATCGGCTAAAACAGAATTTCCCACAATCTCAACATAGCTCGAAAGCAGAACAATTAGCGCTGCGAGCTCAAGCCATTGATTTAGCCGTGCGTTGCGGACACGCTGCGGTAGCAGTTTCTAGCGGTGCTGCTAACGGTGCGGTACACCCGGCGGGGAGAGTTTATCGAGAAGCTTTGGTGTATACTGTTTCCGGGCAAACAAAGGATGTGATGGAAGCAACCCTCGATCGACTAATCGAATTTTAGATTTTAGATTTTAGATTTTAGATTGAGAGTGCAGACGGTCAATCGATTTTAGATTTTAGATTTTAGATTTTAGATTTTAGATTTTAGAATTGAATAAACTGTGTTTAATAAATAATAGATATATTTTACCTGATGACAGACCAATTAAACTCCAATAATCTCAAAACGATCGCCTATAGCACAATTGTAGACTTAACCCATTCAATTCACCCAAATATTCCCATTTGGCCAGGAGATCCAGCGACAGAAATTGCCACAGTATCTCAAATAGAAACAGACGGGTATTTCCTGCGAAAATTTTCGATGGGCGAACACAGCGGCACTCACATTAACGCACCCAACAGCTTTTATGCAGGAGGCGCCAGCATTGATAATTATTCCCCGCAGTCGCTCGTTGTGCCGGCAATTGCGATCGACATCCGAGAGCAAAGTCTTGCCAATCCCGACTACACTTTAACAATTGATGATATATTGACTTGGGAACGGCAGCACAAACTTATAGAACCGGGAAATCTAGTTTTATTGTATACTGGCTGGCAAGAAAAATGGGATGACGAGAAAGCATTTTTCAACCGAGACGATCGCGGAATTTGCCACTTTCCGGGATTTGGCAAAGCAGCAACTCAATTTTTGCTAGAAGAACGCTCTATCGCGGGAATTGGCACCGACACCCACGGAGTCGATACCGGGCGAGATGAAAGTTTTGCGGTTAACAAATTGGTATTGGAAAAGCAACGAATAGTGCTGGAAAATCTAGCAAATCTCGACTTGTTACCTGCGGCTGAAATCACTTTAGTTATCGGAATATTGCGTCTTTTGGGAGGTTCCGGTTCGCCTGTATCGGTGTTAGCTTTTGTTGCTTAATGCGGTAAAACTTACATCTTGTACTATGCTCAAGAACGGGCAAGATGCCCGTTCCACAAGAAAATTCACTCTTTGTGGAACAGGCCGAAAAGCCTGTTCCTAAACAAGTAATTGAAAATGGTGCAATATCTCAGGTAAAATTAGATTGAGAGAAGTCGAGTAAAAACAATTAAATTAATGACAGAACTGCCCAAGGATCTCAACGAGGCGATCGCCCAATCCCGCATTGCCACCGCCGCTGCCCTCTCGGACGGCAAAACTCTACTGCAAGTCGAATTAGTATTTCCAGAAATCGCCCTGCAAGCACAGTCTATCACCCTACAATTTCTCCCAGAATTTGAGGAAATATACCCCGGAGTAAAAGTCTTTTTTCCCGACACCGGTGCGGCAGCCCTCGCGCGCCGCGACTGGGGAGAAACACCGTTTAAAGTCACTGATTTGGGTAGCAGTCGCACCCCTGTTGAAGATAAAATATCACCGGAAGATCAACTTTTCATTTTGATCAATCCAGCAGCCGTAGAAGTTGCCCAAGTCGAAAAAATTTATATAGCTGCGGCCGGTCGCCCCGTAATTCTACTCAACCCGCGTCTGGAAGATGTTGCCACCATAGGTATAGGCTATGCGGGCCGCCAATTGCGCGATCGATTCCTCAGCAAAATTGAATCCTGCTACTATATCAGACCCCTCGACACTGCTGCTTTATTCCGCTGCTACCCCCAATCGTGGCAAGTCTGGCTGGAAACAAACGACGAATACCAACTAATTTCTGAAACCGCCCAAAAACCTGTCGGAGACGATTTAGAGCGGATTTTAGCCGGTTCTCTCCCAAGCGCCGATCCTGATTCCACCGCACCTGCCAAACCCTTAAAAAAGAAAGGTTTTTTGGCAGAACTCCAGACATTCCTCAAAGCTTTGACTCAGTGACAATCGTTAAGGCTCGATCGTATTTTACGGTGTGTCAGCTAGGATTATTTTCGACTTAATCCGTCGGCTAATCGCTGATGCACCCTAAAGCGTGAAATAACTCAAAGCTTTGCCTCAGTAACAGCAGTTGCAGAAGCAGAATTAGCAGCTTGCCTGTGTTTATATCAGTAGCTACGCAAACAGGTACTGGTGAGCTTTACAGAATCTTTATAAAAAGCACTATAATGGGTGACACCCCTCCACCGTAAAAGAGGGGAGGCAAATAACAGCAAAATCAGATGCTATAAGCTAGAGATGGGGCTTTTGAGTCAGGGAAGCGGATAAACACAATGGAGCATCGGCGCATTGTTATCGGGGACGTACACGGGCATTACGACGGGTTAATGACCCTGCTAGAGGCACTTGCCCCCGGCTTGGACGATCGCGTCTATTTTTTAGGAGACTTAATCGATCGTGGCCCCAAAAGCGCTCAGGTATTAGATTTTGTGCAGCAAAGCCCCTACCACACTCTGTTGGGCAACCACGAACAACTGATGCTGGAGGCTTTGTCGGGGACGCCGATGGATATGCGAGCGTGGCAATCTTGGCTCTACAGTGGTGGCGATGCGACAGTAGCGAGCTACAGAGATACAGGGATGATGCCGTATAAACACTTAGAGTGGCTGCGATCGCTCCCCACGCACCTGGACTTAGGGGACATCTGGCTGGTTCACGCCGGCGTTGACCCCCATCTGTCGCTCGATGAACAGTCGATCGAACAACTGTGTTGGATTCGCAGGGAATTTCACACCATGTCGAAACCCTATTTTCCCAATAAATTAATTATCACCGGTCACACGATCACCTTTACCTTTCATGGGGTCAGACCGGGCGAATTAGTCAGGGGCGAAGGGTGGTTGGATATTGACACGGGTGCTTATCATCCCAAAAGCGGCTGGCTGACAGGATTTGACCTCAGCTACCGCAGAGTTTATCAAGTAAATGTATTTAACAATCAAGTCCGAATTTTGCCCTTTGACGAAGTTGTCCGGCAATTGAAGCCGCAGCCGATTCCACCCCCCCAAGCTGCGATCGATTATGTTGTTCCACAGGAGTGTTAAATCAATTTGTAGTTTTAGGGTGCGTCAGTTTAAGTTCGATCAATTAAATCGAAATTAACCTGCTTCTGACGTACCCTAGTAATATCATGTCCGGTGGAGGAACCGCGATTTTTGTAGGGGCCCGTGAGCCAACAATACGTGCCAATAATTGACAATCTCAAAAACCCGCCCCGACCGGGCTATTATGGTTAATCCATGGGACATGATATAACTGGATTTATTTTTTAACGAACCGCGAAGGCGCGAAGAGCGCGAAGTAAGAAAAGAGAAGAAAAGAGAAGAGAAAACAATAGAGCCCCTGACAGATTGAGAATTTCTACGAACCTAAAAGCCTGCGGATTTCTAGCCTGTAATCCTCATTATTCAAACCTTCACCGCTAGCAAGATCCGGATCTATCGCCTGTGAAATAGCAGCAATACGATCGCCAGTTGCCGGGTGAGTGCTCAAAATGCTAGGAGGAGAAGGCTTGTTGAGCAACTTTTTCATAAAATCAACCATCCCAGATTGAGCGTAGCCTGCTCGCCCCATAGTTTGCAATCCCAACTGATCGGCTTCATACTCAGCTTGGCGACTGTGGGGACGGCGCAAAGCCAATTCCACCCCAATCTGAACCGCCTGAGATCGATCGAGCCCAGTGGCGGAAGCTACGCCTGAAGCGATGGCCATTTGACGCATTTGTTGAATCGCGTGGCGAGCATTAATGTGAGCGATTTCGTGGGCGATCACACTTGCCAATTCTGCCTCATTGTCCGCCGCTGTCATCAAGCCTTTATTCACATAAACAAAACCGCCCATAGTTGCAAAAGCATTAATCGCGTCGTCGTCAATCACTTGAAAAGTATAAGGAATATTGGGGCGAGTGCTTTCTTGAGCGAGTCGTTGACCGATACGGTTAATATATTCTGTAGTGTCCCGATCGCGGTCAATCTTAAACTGGCTCCTGGTTAACTGCTGATTAATTTGTCGGCCAATAGTCACCTCTTGGCGATCGGACATATTCGACAATTGAATAACTTGAATGCCTCGAAAAATAAGTTCGGGCAAAGAAAATGCTTGAGTCGGTTCCGGGGAAACCACCCAGATACCCGCAGCCACCATCAGGGACAGAAACAGATAAATCCCCCGGCCACAAGTACGCCGGCAAGTCAACCAAAAACTTTTTAACATGATTGATACGTGGGAGAAGTTAGATAAAATTTGAGGAAAAACTCGAAAAGTCACTCAATAGGCAGACGTAATTTGAGGCTGCTTAGTTGCTATTCTAGCTTTTTGTCAATTTTTAACCGCGCCACCAGCTTCTGGGCGATCGACCCACGGCCAACCAACCGCCGTCAACGGCCTTCCGGGTTAAGTGGCCCAGTCATGCGGATTTGGGGCGATCGTTGTGGTAATATCTTTTAGCTTCAGGACTTACGCATCAATAAAGTATGTCATTGCCAGCGGTAGCCAAGCAATCACAGCATCTGTTTTTCATCGATTTCTGTGTAAGTCCTGAGCTTGTAAACATACTCCTGTCGCTATCAGTATAATAGGCGATTTATGAAAATTTTAGATTCTCAAGGCCGACTGTTCGGCAAACTCAGCATTCTAGACGTAGCTGCCGCTCTGATCGTACTGCTAGTTGCAGTCGGAATCTTTTTCTTTCCCGGCACTTCTGGCGGTTCCGTCGCCCAAGTCGGCACCAGTATCAAACCTGTAGAGATTGATGCAATTGCGATCGGTCTCAAAGGAACAAACGTTCCAGAGTTGTTCAAAACAGGTGATAAAATCAATGTGGTGATCCGCAATCAACCGTCCGGTCAGATTACCATCAAATCGGTCAAAACTCTCACCAGAACCCTAGCAGTTCCTCAGCCCAACGGCACTCTGAAAGCTCTCCCCGATCCCAGAGAAGAAGAAGCCTTCAGCAGAAATATGATGTTTACCTTAGAGGGAAAAGGTCAACTTACTGAAAATGGCCCGGTTTTAGGTAATACGAAAGTCAAAATTGGCACTACGCTAGAGCTTGAAGGCAACAAGTACATTTTCAACGCCAGCGTTATCGACGTGCGAGTAAAAGAATAATTAGTAGTCAGTAGTCATTAGTCATTAGTCATTGGTGTCAAATTCAGACTAAAATTCATGAGAAATCTCGCTTCTAGCAGAGTATAGATCCCCCCTAGCCCCCCTTAAGAAAGGGGGGGGCAAGATTATTGTCAAAGTCCCCCTTATTAAGGGGGATTTAGGGGGATCTAGACTTGGATATAAACGAGAGATACAGCCGTCTTTAGGATTAAGTTGACATCTATGGGTTGTGGGGAATTAATCTTCCTTCTTCCCTCGATCCAGGAACCTCTATCCGTGACATCCGTTACATCCGTTACAAAATCCGTTGCCGAACTTCTTTACCCTTCCGAAAGCAATTTTAAGTATTGCCTAATTAAGCCAATCGTGACAGCGGGAATTTCTAACTGCGGAGTCAAACCTACGTTTTCCAGAGGTTGAAAAACTTTGATTGCTTCGGGGTTGAGGTTTGCCAACCGCTGGCCGATATCGGGCCCGGTAAACTGCGATTTTTCTCCCCAAATAATCGCTGTCGGCGTTGTTAGCTGAGTGATGTACAGCGACAAGTCAAAGCACAAATCTCCCCGCACAAAAGACAGGGCTGCATATTCTGCATTTGGTTCCAAAGCAGATTGGAGGTAAGCATCAACAATTTCTTGGTAAACGCGACGCGAATCTGCAAATTGGCGCTGTTCTAGGAAGTTACGGATGCCGCCGTCTGTGGCGATTCCGGTACTGTAGAGCAAGCGATCTAAAATCGGCGTGTTGACTAGCTTAGCGAAGAAACTGCTGCCGTAGTCTTGTCCGAAGTCCGACAAACCGCTGGGTATGGTCAAAATTAGGGATTTGAAGAGATCCGGCCGTGCGATCGCAGCTCGAATCGCGATCGCCCCTGTTAGCGAAGAAGCAATCACCTCTGTCGGACTGCCGCAAGTTTTTTCGAGAAATTCGATCAAAGTTGTGATATAATCTTCCACCTGATAATTTCTTGCCGGATGTTCCGATCGCCCCCAACCGATTAAATCCGGTGCTAAAATTCGATATTCTGCGGCAAAAGCCGGATAAACTTTTGACCATTCGTAGGCACTCGACCCGCCGCCAAAACCGTGAAAAAATACTAAGTTCGGCTTATTTTCCGAAGTTGAGGTCGGCAACCCCATCCAAGGCATTTTTTCAGCAGTGTAGTAAACCATTCTGCCGAGAGAAGTAACTATTGATCGCTGACCGAAGCCGAGGGGTACAAGCATAAACTAACCTTAATCGCTGTTATATTTTAGATTCTTTTCCGTCGCCCCGTCTTTGTTTAAAAAACTTGCAAAGCTGGTGGCGTTTTTGTAAAGATTGAGTAATGATTTAAATCTATTTTAGTACAGGTGAAGCGTGAAACTACAGACAGCAAGTAAGTTTTGCGATTTGGGCAATTCGGCTGTGTAGTTATCCTTACCCTTGCAAACTACCGCCGATCGGAGATAATAGCAAAATGATGGGTAAGACCCCTCAACAAAATAGAGTCGGTTCGCCAACCCCGAAAGCAGGCGCTCGGAAAGGAGGAGTATTAGAACTCGCTTTCAGGCAGGCGGCAGGTTGGCGGAGGCTCGCCAATCACGAATCATTAATCACGATATTTTGCGGAGCAGTGGCTTTTGAGGTCGAAAGTCTTTGTTGGAGGGCGGGCGATGGGGTTTCGATTCCTAATTCCAGGTTTGGCAATCACGGGCCTCGCCGTTATCAATTCCAAAACACAAGAAACAACTAATCTCAGGGAGGTTTACTAAAATGCAACTGCTCAGAAAAAGGGATCGCGAGGGTTTTATGGTTGATGCGAAAAGTCTTCAATCAGACGGGTTTGCAGAATTTGATACAGCCTATCGAAGCATGGATTTAAACGGCAAAAAGTCTGTTGTCGCCACTCCAGAACGCTCAGGCGCAGGGTCAGAGGTGCGATCGCGCGCCACGGTACCTGCGATCGTCCGGGTAGCTTTAGAAGACTTGAAATGCTTTGAAGTAGTAGAACACCAGTTTGCACATTGGGGGGTGACTTTTAGCAATGCCGTCGCCATCCAACCTTCAAACCCAGCATTTTTCACAGGTTCTGGGGCAACAGTGTTAATGGGGGCCCCCAAAAGCGGACTGATAGAAGTAACTTTTAAGTATCCAGTTCGCTGGGTGTCAGGGCTTGTCACCAGTTCGCGACGAACTGTTTTATCTGCTTGTGACATTGACGGCAACCCAATAGTTCAGGATGAAATGCCGGCGCCCAATCTGGTGGGGTCTAATTCTCCGATCGACCCTAGGACTCCCCTGCGCGTAAAAGCTCCGAATATTCATAAAATTACTTTTTACGCTTTTGACGGTCAGCTAATAGTCGATGACTTGATGTTTGGATTGTGAACTACCAGACGCTGACCACTTAAGGGGTACAGCGCTGGCTTCCTGATTCAACGGGGCGGGGCGTCCAATAAAACCGAAGTTTTACCAGATCGACTTACATCCTCTCCACAGGCAGAAGCGCTAGTTCCTAACGCCAAAATCCGCAAGGCTTCATTTCTAATATTGATTGCTGCGTTTACATCACGGTCATGGTGAGTACCACAACGCTGACAACTCCATGCTCTAACATCAAGAGTGAGATTATCAACTCGATTTAGGCATACATGGCAAGTCTTAGAGCTAGGAAACCATCGATCAATCTCGACATATTGTTTTCCTTCACTCTCGGACTTGTACTTAAGCATCGTGCAGAACATACCCCAGCCAACATCACTAATTGATGAAGCTAAATTATGATTCTTGACCATGCCTTTGATATTGAGATTTTCCACTGCAATAACTTGGTTTTCGTTAACTATCTTGCGGGATAGCTTCTGTAGAAAATCTTCACGGCATCTAGCAATTTTGGAGTGAACTTTTGCCACTACCAGTCTTGCCTTTTTTCGGTTTTGACTACCTTTCTTTTTGCGATAAAGCTTTTGCTGCTTACGTTTTAGGTTGCGTTGACGCTTGATAAAATGTTTGGGATTGCCAAACTTAGAACCATCACTGGTGATCGCAAAATGAGTTAACCCTACATCAATGCCAATAGCTTTATCTGCTGGGACTAACTCAGGCTTTTCTTTCCCATCGTCAATCAAAACAGAAATAAAATGTTTGCCGTCCGGGTTGCGAGACACAGTAACGGTCTTGATGTCGCCCTCAAAATCACGATGTCGCCGACAGAAAACTAAACCAATCTTAGGTAGGTTGATATAGTCACCGTCGAATTTGACATTTTGAGGGTAGCCGATCGACTGCCTGCCGTGCTTTGACTTGAATTTGGGCAGCATCGCCCTCTTGTCAAAGAAGTTTTTGTAGGCAGTAGATAGATTCAATGCCACCACCTGCAAGCATTGAGAATAGGGTTCTTTTAGCCATTCGTATTCTTTTTTGAGTGGAGGGAGCAAGCCTTGTATGTATGCCCTAGATAGTCCTTTGCCAGTATTTTTGTAAGTTTCTTGACATAGATTTAAAGCATAGTTCCAAAACCATCTCGCACAACCAAAAGACTTTGCAAGCAAGGTTTCTTGCTCACTTGTGGGATAGATTCTGTACTTGTAGGCTTTATACATTTATCAAGATTGCAGAATACCGATAAGATGAGCGTAGCACACAAAAACTATATTGATTCGCTGTCGCTCAATTTATTTTCACCGCGAGCTTTCATCCCGACGCTCACCTTCGGTAGAGCGCGGGACTTCCCATTCGCATTAGTTAAAGCCATGCCATAAGTAGCGTCCCAAGTCTGCAAACCTTCGAGAAGGGCATTGCGGACTAAAGCTTCTGGTTCCCGACTCAGCATCAGGCGAAAGCACTCGGCAGCGCGGGAACGGGCGATGGAACTTTTGACAGAGCTCACAGGGCCAAACCCACCCTGATTCACCAAATCGGTCATTTGCCGCACAGCAATCAAACGCTTCACGGGGTCAGCATCAGTCAAATCCGCCAAGATGCGATCGATCGCATCTTCATCTTTTGCTGCCCCCAGACTCAACCCTTGCCGCAGCAACACCCCTGCAATCGCGATCGTACCCAAATTCTGCAAAATTAGGCTCAAAGCCATCCAGTGGCTCTCAGAGTCCGCCCAAATCGCCAAACTCATGTAAGCGCCCAAGGTAGCAATGCCGCCGGTGCCGACGGCTAAAACGAATCGGCGGTTCGGGCCCTCCCAAAATTGCTCGCCTTTTGCCCGCAGCAATTGCCAGTCCCACGACTGCCCTCGGTAAACCACCATCATCGCTGCTATCCCCAGGCCTGTGGAAAACAGTAATTCACTGTTCCACCACCCCCAAACTGCTGCCAGGGTGATAACTGCCAGCCAACCTTTGGATCGAGTCAAACTCTCTAGCAGCCATTTGAGAAACGCAGTAGAAACCACAGGCGATCGGGCCCAGGAGGTCTTACCATCTACCCTCCGGCGTCTTGTTTCGGCAGTCCGGCCTGTGGCTGTTGGGGTTGCCGACGGGCGATCGTCCGAACTCAATTCTCTCAAAGCTTGACCATCAGTTATTTCTAAAGACAGGTCGCTCAAGGGAAGATTACCGAGTTCCAAAGTGCGATCGGACACTTTCACCGGCGATCTATTCAGCTTGGTTGTAGTTTTTTTAACTTGATTCATACTGACTTTTTTGAAAAATAACTTAAAGTTATCCAGGCTTTTTTAGCACTGATTTAGATTCTCGGCAAATAAGACTCTAAGCTTCTATGATACCGGAAATTCAAACCCGTGGCGAGTACCGCAAATGCGCCGAATTCCGAGAAATCCTTACCAAAAATAGAGCGATTGAAGATTGTTGAGAAAAGCACCACAGGTTAACAGGGAATATTTCTGCATCGCTCTTGAGACAGAATGGCGATCGGAGTTGGCATGATAGCCAAAAAGCGAAATTTTTTAATTTCCGAAAATAGGGGAATTTTGAGTGATTCAATTCGTCCGCCAAGAAATGCACGACGAAAATTTAGCCTTTTGCCCGCAGGCCCGGACTCTCGCTGCTACCCGGTGTCAGATGAGGCTGGGTTCAGCTTGACCGCTAGCGGGACGAACCGCAGCGGGCCGAGCATCCAGACAGTATTGGTTGATAATTAATAGCAGGAGCATTCCTAAACTGCTAAGATTTTTGAATTAATGGGAGTTGAGTTAATTAAACCGGGTTCTGCTAAAAAGGAGTCCCGGATGCTCATGGGCAGGGGTTAAATGGCGGGAGCATCTCAAGTCGGGTAAATTAACCGTCATTCTTGTAGCGGCGCGTTCACGCCCGATCGCCAATATCGGCCAGATATCGGCGTAAAACAGCCCCGCCACCTGCATATTATGGTCGATCGACCGGACTAGATAGCAGGAAAGCCATCATCCGGGTTCAAACCGGTAAAGCAGCAAGGCAAGCAACCGACCGCGCAATCCGGTTCGGCAATTGCAGAGGCTGGAGAAACAGCGGCTTTTGACCAAACTCAGACAGAACTACTGCCCCAAAGTGTGTCTGCGGAGGTTAGGCTAGTGAAGAGACGAAAAGAATAGTTACGATCGAGACTTCCAACGTCTACTTTGTAATTTATTGCTCAGTTGTCAAGCCCAACAGTTTTGCATTCTCGCGATGAGCGAGACTCTTGGCAGTTCCCACAAGTGGGGAACTCGACCGTCAAAGAACTTGGGTTTGATGGTAAAGCCCTTAGTAATATGTAAACACCTTATCGATAACTCGCCGGAACAATCTTGCAAGAAAACCCATGTCTAGTATGCACAACCAATTCACGGTTCACTTCTGGGGCGTTAGAGGTAGCATAGCGTCTCCCGGGGCAGAAACAGTACGTTACGGGGGCAACACGCCCTGTGTAGAAATGCGAGTGGGTGAGAGTCGCCTAATTTTCGATGGCGGTACTGGATTGCGGGTTTTGGGACAAACTCTCCTGTCCCAGATGCCCGTAAAAGCTCATATGTTTTTTACTCACTCTCACTGGGATCACATTCAAGGATTCCCATTTTTTGTCCCAGCTTTTATTCCTGGGAACTGCTTTCACATCTATGGGGCTATTGCTCCTAATAAGGCTACTATCCAGCAGCGCCTCCACGACCAGATGCTGCACCCCAATTTTCCGGTACCCCTGCAAATTATGGGGGCAGACCTGAAATTTAACGATATAGAAGTGGGCAAACCGCTGGAAATCGGAGAGATTAAGGTGGAAACTGCTTTGCTGAACCATCCGGGCGAAGCTATAGGCTACCGCGTAAACTGGCGGGGGTATTCGGCTGCTTACGTGACTGATACCGAACATTTTCCCGATCGTTTAGACGAAAATGTGCTGTATTTGGCTCAGGATGCTGAGGTGCTGATCTACGACGCTACTTATACCGATGAGGAGTATTATGCGGAGAAAAGCAGCAAGGTCGGCTGGGGACATTCGACTTGGCAGGAAGCGGTGAAGGTGGCAAAGGCTGCTAATGTCAAAAAGTTGGTGATTTTTCACCACGACCCGCTGCACAATGACGAGTTTTTAGACAAGGTGGGAGAACAAGTGGCTCAAAGATTCCCGAACAGTTTGATGGCCCGGGAAGGTTTGTCGTTACAATTGCTGCCTCCTGATAACAATTTGTCTGAAGTGTCGGTGCAAGCGCCTCAAGTGCCTGTCTGATGGATTTGAGATTGCCCGATGGTTCTGAAATCTTGAGGTCAGAAATCTCAAATTTAAGTTAGGGCTGACCTCAGAGACGGATACAAGCCCCCGGCTTAAGTGGTGGAAAACCAAAAAGTTTAGACCAAAGTTCAACCTTCCAGATTTATCTGTGGAGTAAAATCTAAAATCTAAAATCTAAAATCTAAAATCGACTGGCGATCGCACTAAGTATGTCAAAATTTTAAGCGTGTGGGTAACTTCTTCTTCTACCGCTGCTCTGACTCCAACTTCTGTTGCCTTGGGAAACTTTGATGGTTTGCACCTAGGGCATCGACAAGTCGTGCAGCCAATTTTAAATCGATCGCCTGGGCAAAATTCTGCCAGGGTGATTGCGTCGGGGCAAAACTTGCGCTCAAACGTTGGCACAGATCAAAATTGGGAAACAGAACATCCGGCGACCTGCGAAAATGACTCAGCAGCACCGCCGGATCGAGCCGACAGCCGCCATAAGTTCGAGGGTTTGATAGGCGCTCGGGCCGACGGCAACAGCCTTTCTGGAATCGATTCTGATGGGGTCGATCGACTTTACAGCACTGTGGTGACATTCGATCCGCACCCGCAAGAATTTTTTACGGGTCAACCGAAAAAACTGCTGACACCTCTGGCAGAAAAGGTAGAATTGCTCGCAGCCATGGGCGTCGAGCAACTTGTGCTGCTGCCGTTCGATCGAGAATTAGCGGCTTTGACTGCTTGTGAGTTTGTCGAGGAAATTTTGGTGCGGCAACTAAAAGCGAGTCGAATTAGTGTGGGGGTTGATTTTCGGTTTGGGCGGGGACGCGCTGGGACGGCTGTGGATTTGCAGTCGATCGCCTCTGGTTACGGTATTGATGTTGCTCTTGTACCGCTGCACAATTGCGGTGAGGGCGATCGGATCAGCAGTTCTGCAATCCGCGAAGGTCTGGCATCCGGCGACCTCAGAAGAGCGAATCAGTTGCTGGGGCGACCTTACAGTTTAGTCGGAACTGTGGTTGGGGGACAGCGGCTGGGTAGGACGATCGGATTTCCTACTGCTAATATCGAACTGCCGCCGGAAAAATTTTTGCCACGTTTTGGCGTGTATGCAGTGCGAGTCTCGCTGAAGCATGGATGGGAAAATATGAAAGAGGAAAGTTCTTCCTATCAGCGGGAAAACCCCAAATCTGTAATCCCCGGCACAGCATCCAATTTATCTTTTGTCAATGGGGTGATGAATGTTGGCTGCCGCCCGACGGTAGACGGTCTGCAACCCACTGTGGAAGTTCACCTGTTAGATTGGTCTGGGGATTTGTACGGTCAAACCTTGAGTGCGAGTTTGGTAGAGTTTTTGCGACCCGAACAAAAATTCGCTTCTCTGGATGCTCTCAAAACTCAAATTCAGGCAGATTGCGATATTGCTAGAAGCCTCTTAACTGCTAAAGTCTAATAATTATGTGATCTAGAACAGGCGATCGCTTTTAAAAATGGTGCAAGATGAGTCAGACTAAATTCTAGTTGTACAAATACGAAGTCCGCAAGGCAAAGACTCAAGAATTTGGCAATCTTGATATCTTTTCAACAATTAGCAATTAGCAATTCGCAATTAACAATTAGAAATCAGGGATATGAGACAACATATTGAGCGGCTCAAACAAAATCTAGGCAAAACTATGGTTGGCAAAGCGGATGCTATTCGCTTGGTGCTGGTAGCCGTGTTTTCGGGCGGACACGCGCTGCTGGAAGACGTGCCTGGTGTGGGAAAAACGCTGCTGGCGAAGTCTTTGGCGCGATCGATCGATGGGAAGTTTCAGCGGATTCAGTGCACTCCCGATTTGTTACCGACGGATGTCACCGGTACTAATATTTGGAATCCGCGCAGCGGAGAGTTTGAGTTTTTGCCCGGCCCAGTTTTTGCTAATGTTTTGCTTGCTGATGAAATCAATCGGGCGACGCCGCGAACTCAGTCAGCTTTGCTGGAAGTGATGGAAGAAAAGCAGGTGACAGTAGACGGAGTTTCTCGAAATGTTCCGACGCCGTTTTTTGTGATTGCGACTCAGAACCCGATCGAATATCAAGGCACTTTTCCGTTACCGGAAGCGCAAATGGATCGGTTTACTTTGTCTTTGACTTTGGGCTATCCCGCTGCGTTGGAAGAGTTGCAAATGTTGGAACGGCTTTCTGATAGTTTTGCTGTTGAAGATTTGCAGCCTTGTATTTCTTTGGCAGAAGTGCAGGAATTGCGTCGTTTGTGCGCTGGTGTGAAGGTGGAAGGCTCTTTGAAACAGTATATTGTAGATTTGGTGCGATCGACGCGGGAGGATGAGGAGATTACTCTGGGGGTGAGTCCCCGGGGCGCGGTGGCTTTGCACCGGGCGTCGCAGGCTTTGGCGTTTATTTCGGGGCGGGATTTTGCTACCCCGGATGATGTGAAGGATTTGGCGCCGCACGTACTGTCTCACCGGTTGATTCCGGCGGGGGGAAGAAGGGCTAAGACGATTGTTGACAAGTTGTTGCGGTCTGTTCCTATTCCTTAAAAAGTTTGTAAGTAGGTTGCTTTAATTATAGGAACAGGCAAGATGCCTGTTCCACAAAGAATTACAGCTTAATTAAAGGAACAGGCAAGATGCCTGTTCCACAAACAATAAAGAATTACAGCTTAATTCAAGGAACAGGCAAGATGCCTGTT